>JASFKE010000001.1:0-24222 GCA_050118795.1 Desulfobacteraceae bacterium
CAGGGCCATCACATACGCCATTGAACAAAATCGCTCCAGTGTGACCTTGATGCACAAAGGCAATATCATGAAATTCACCGAAGGGGCGTTTAGCCAATGGGGATATGAAGTGGCCAAGGAGCAGTTTTCAGCGCAAACCATCACCGAAGCCCAATTATGGGATCAATATGGTGGACAGCGGCCCCAGGGCAAGGTGGTGATCAAAGACCGTATCGCCGATATGCTCTTTCAGCAGGTGCTGTTGCGACCGGATGAATTTGCCGTGATCGCCACTCCCAATTTGAATGGCGACTACATTTCGGATGCCCTGGCCGCCCAAGTCGGTGGCCTGGGCATGGCGCCCGGGGCCAATATCGGGGATCGGTGCGCCGTATTCGAAGCCACCCATGGTACCGCGCCAAAGTATGCCGGCCTGGATAAAGTCAATCCCAGCTCTCTCATTCTCTCCGGCGCCATGATGCTGGATCATATTGGGTGGTCCCAGGCGGCTGAAAATATACGCAAGGCGCTGCAAACCACTGTTCAGGACGGTGTGGTGACCTATGATCTTGCCCGGCAAATTGAAGGCGCCAGGGAAGTCAAGTGTTCGGATTTCGCTGCCGCCATTGTAGAACGGCTGTGATGATAACATGGTTCCCGCGCAGATGAGACGGTTTTCGCAAACATGCGTTGACGCTGCCTTCCCCGTAAGATGCTTACATTGCGAGCAGATGTATTACCGGCAGCGGTCGAAGGATGCTGCCGCCCATGCGGGTCCGGGCGAACTCTACGGCTTTGGCGCTTTGATGGCGGACTATCTGTGCACCCGGTGCTCTGACCTTTATGAGCCTGTCCAAACCCCACTTTGCCATAGCTGCGGTCGACCGTTTATATCCCAACAAGGTGTTGACCATGAATGCCCCGATTGCCTGAAGCACGCTTTTGGTTTTGACACCGCAAGAGCTTCCGGATTGCACGAGCCGCCACTGAAGACCCTGATTCATCAGTTCAAATACCAGGGCCGCGCCGAGTTGGCGCGGCCACTGGGACGGGTGTTATGGCAGGCCCTGCAACGGTTTTATGATTGGCGATCATTTGATCTTGTCCTGCCGGTGCCGCTGCATTGGTTTCGACGATGCCGAAGGGGATTTAATCAGGCGGCGTTGCTCTTAAGGCAATGGGCAGGCCTGGCAGATGAACAAGGCGTTATATTTAACAAGTCCGTCGTATCTGAAAAAGTGTTGCTGCGCCGTCGCCATACCCCACCCCAAACCGGTTTGGGCAAGAAGCGGCGGGTCTCAAATTTGAAAAACGCTTTTTCGGTGAACAATCCGAAACAGGTGCGCAACAAGCGAATATTGCTCATCGATGATGTCTTGACCACAGGTTCTACTGTTGATGCATGCAGTAAGGTGCTTAAATCCGCGGGGGCTGCATCAATCGATGTCTTAACGGTTGCGCGGGCCGTTTAATCTTGAAGCCGATAAAATAGGAAGGTTGAATTAAATGCGCTTAATCCATGACGCTGGGTTAAAATGCTTTCAGTTCCCTGCCTTGGCGAAACTGTCTGGTTTTTTTCATGGGATTTTCCCACGCCGGGCCGCTGTTGGTCAAATCCGTGGCGATGATTTTAATCTTGGTTTGGGAGACGGAACTTCACATGATGATATTTTGCGAAACCGTAAGGAGATGTTAGCTTTTTTCGGATCGGATTATTGGAGCGTCTATGCCAACCAGGTTCATGGCAAAGGCGTTGGTATTCTAAAACAGAGTGAAGAACCCATTGCGCCACCGTCCGCCGATTCCATTCGATTGGATGGAGACGCATTGATTTCCGATATGCCGGCGGTGGGCCTGGTCATCCAGGTGGCGGACTGTCAGCCCATCATTATAGTCGATCCTGTGAAAAGGGTGGTGGCGAATATCCATTCCGGATGGCGCGGCAGCATTCAGAATGTGATCGGTAAAACTGTGGCGCGTATGGCGTCAGATCTATCATGCCGGCCGGAGAATCTGATCTGTGGCATCGGTCCTTCACTGGGACCTTGTTGTGCCGAGTTTGTCAATTATAAAAAAGAGATTCCCGATTCGTTTTGGGAGTATCGAAGCACAGGTGATCTCTTCGATTTTTGGCGGATCAGCATGGACCAATTAATAGAGGCCGGTGTCAGACCGGAAAAAATCAGTGTGGCCGGAATGTGTACCAAATGTAATCAACACCTTTTTTTCTCTTATCGAGGAGAGAAATACACCGGAAGGTTTGCGGCCGTGGTGGGGATTCGGCCTGACAAGAGCGATAAATGGGGGGAGCATGGTTCAGCACAAAGCGACGGTTAAATGGAACAAGCCGATAGGCCAGGAGTGTTTCCACATGGGGCTGGCGACAAATCAGGCGTTCGCCAAAACCGCGCCGGGCCAATTCATCATGGCCCAGGTCGTTGTCCACCAGTCGCCTTTGCTGCGTCGCCCATTGTCTGTTTTCGGTCTCATCGAGGGGCGGCAAGGTTTCGAAGGCATCGAACTGCTCATCAAAGTGGTGGGGAAAGGGACCCGACTGCTCTCTCAATTGCGGCCCGGAGAGACATTGGATCTACTTGGGCCGTTGGGTCATGGGTTTCGTTTAAACCCAGACCATCATCGCATCTATCTTGCCGCGGGCGGCATCGGAGTCGCCCCCATTCGCTTTTTAGCTGCCGAGCTTATAAAACGTGGAACTTCTCCTGATAGCTGCCGACTTTTTATTGGCGGGCGCAGCAAGCAGGATCTTCTATTCCTTGAAGAATTTAGAAGTTTGGGGATCGCCGTTTCGGTGACCACAGATGACGGCAGTGAAGGGGATCAATGCCTGATCACCGACCCCTTGGAGTCGGCCATCGCCGAGTCGGCCCCGGATATGGTTTATGCCTGCGGACCCCATGGCATGCTGGCCTGTATTGCCGGTATTGTCGAGCGCACAGATGTGGCTTGCCAAGTTTCCATTGAGACCTTGATGGCATGCGGATTGGGTGCTTGCTTGGGATGTGCCGTCGAGTCGCGGAACGATCCGGATGCCTATTTGCATGCTTGCGTCAACGGCCCTGTATTCAATGCAGCGGATATCCAGTTATAATGGTTTTCGGTTGCCAATTTTCGTTGACTTGGCCAAGGAGCTATGGTAGTCCTGCAATCTTCTATTTGTGATCGGGTTGCCGGTACCGTAACAGAACACATCAGGTTAAATTACTGATTTTGAAAAAAAAAGACTGGCGCTATATCAAGGAGATGGCTTATTTTAGTAGCCTCGGGCTCCAAGTGGCACTTTCGATTTTTATCGGATACGGGTTGGGCCACTACCTTGATGGTAAATTTGATACAAAGCCGTGGCTGACCATCATCTGCTTCTTTCTGGGGGTGGCGGCGGCTTTTCGGAACCTCGGTTTGGCCATTAAAAAACTGCGAAAATTTTAAACCGATGAAAGTCGACCCGTGAAGACGCAGCAACGCATTCTCAATTTTGTCACCTACTCGAATTGGCTACTTCTGATTATTGCCAGCGCAGTTGGCTTCTCCCAATTTTCCCTTGGCGTCGGCTTAGGCATCCTCACCGGCGGCCTTATCGTCACAATCAATTTTCACTTGTTAGCCAAGACTTTGCGAAAGGCCTTCAAACCGCCCCATATCGCCTCAGTTGGAGGCGTGATAGCAAAATATTACATCCGGTTTTTGATTACGGCGATCATTATCAGCCTGTTGATGGTTTCGAAGCAAGTAGACCCCATGGGGTTGATCGTCGGTTTATCCGTTGTGGTGGCAAGCATGATGTTAGCCACTTTGAACGAAGTGCGGCAACTTATCACGAAGGAGGCAGGTTAAGGATGGAGCACCCCTATCTATTCTTGGTAAAACTTTTCGAGGCCATAGGACTGGGCCACTTTGCACACGTGGGCACCCATATTATCTATACATGGTTTGTGATGCTACTGCTGATTGTCAGCGGATCCATAGCGGCCAAAAGCCTGAGCCTGGTACCCACCCAGATGCAGAATCTCTTTGAGATCATCGTCAGCGGGATTGAAGAGTTCATGGTAGAGATCACAGGCGAGGAGGGGCGTTGGCTCTTTCCCTTGGTTGCCACCTTGTTTCTCTACATCTTTATCAGTAACCTGATCGGAATCGTACCCGGTCTTTTCCCGCCGACCGCCAATATCAACACCACACTGAGTTGTGCACTGGTCGTGTTTGTATTTACCCATTTTATTGGTATCAAATACCACGGCGCTAAATATATCAAACACTTTTTGGGCCCTGTATGGTGGTTGGCCCCGCTGATTTTTCTGATAGAGTTAATCGGCCATGTGGCGCGTATTCTCTCCCTGACATTCCGACTGTTCGGTAATATGATGGGCCATGAAATCGTGTTAAGTATTCTGTTTGGATTGGCCGGTCTGTTTTTAGCCCCCCTGCCCATCATGGGGCTGGGCATATTTGTCGCATTTGTTCAAGCGTTTGTCTTTTTCCTGTTGTCCATCATTTACTTCAGCGGATCCATGGAGCATGCCCACTGATAAAGGGGCGTGATGCCGCATTGATGCAAGAGACGACGCCGTGGGATGGGGGAGAGGGATTTGATTTGACCCTGCTGTTTATGGTTTGCGAGAAAAAGCTCTTGTAGAGCGTATATATAAGTAAGGAAGAAGCCGATTTATTACACTATTAAAGGAGGAACAATTAATGAGCGTTATTGATCTTTTTATGGCATGTGCCACAGCAGCGGGTTTCGGAATAGCGATTGCAGCCTTTGGTTGCGGTATTGGTCAGGGCCTCGGCCTGAAATCCGCTGTTGAGGGGATTGCCCGCAATCCTGAGTCTTCAGGTAAAGTTACCGTAACCATGCTCATCGGTCTGGCCATGATCGAGTCTCTGTGTATTTACGCCCTGGTTATTTCCCTGATGCTTCTCACAACCAAGATGCCTGCGTTGGATGCTATAATGGAGTTAGCCGGAAAAGCTGCGGGCCACTAAAGTCGATCCAACAAATATCTTTTAAAGGGCCTTTTCCCTGCGCCAGGGAGAGGGCCTTTTCTGTTTATAGCGCTATGGGGTAAACAGGGGCCTTAAAAATTGGCCGGTATATGAATGTTCCTCCATGGCAAGCTCCTCCGGTGTCCCGGTCGCCACAATATAGCCACCAGCGTCTCCGCCTTCCGGGCCCAGATCGATGATGTAGTCAGCGGTTTTGATTACATCCAGATTGTGCTCGATAACGATAACCGTGTTGCCATAGTCCACCAAACGATTGAGAACCAGCAACAAGTTGTTAATATCTTCCATGTGCAGGCCCGTGGTAGGTTCATCCAGGATATAGATCGTGCGACCGGTACTGCGCTTGCTCAATTCGCGGGCCAACTTGACCCGCTGGGCTTCGCCGCCTGAAAGTGTTGTCGCCGGCTGGCCCAGATGGATGTACCCCAATCCAACATCGACCAAAGTTTTCAGCCTCTCGCGAACCGGGCCGATCCGTGAGAAAAAGGCCAATGCCTGGTGGACCGGCATATCAAGTACTTCGGCAATGTTTTTTCCTTTGTAGCGTACCTCCAAGGTTTCCCGGTTGTAGCATTTTCCATGGCAAACATCGCATGGTACATAGATGTCGGGTAGAAATTGCATCCCAATTTTGACGATACCGTCGCCCTTGCATGATTCGCATCGTCCGCCTTTGACATTAAAGCTGAACCTGCCGGGTTTGAATCCGCGCATTCGAGATTCTGTTGTTTTGGAAAAGAGCTCCCGGATAAAATTAAAGGCGCCGGTGTAGGTTGCGGGATTTGAGCGCGGTGTCCTTCCGATGGGGCTTTGATCGACATTGATGACTTTATCGATAAGCTCCAGACCGTCGATGGATGTATATTGGCCACTGGTTACCCTTGAACGGTAAAGATGCTGGTTCAGCGCTTTGTAGAGGGTCTCGATGACCAGGGAGGATTTTCCGGAACCGGACAGACCGGTGACACAAATCAGGCGTCCCAGGGGAAATGATACATCGATTTTCTTTAAATTGTTATGACAGGCGCCCTTCACCGTCAGGACCCCTGCCTTGGGGCAGCGGCGCAAAGGGGGGATGGCGATCTTTCGAGTACCGTTGAGATAGCGTCCGGTGATGGATTTACGGCATTGAGAGAGCATTTCGGGATCGCCTGCGAAAACGACATGCCCGCCTTTCGTTCCGGCTCCCGGTCCCATATCGATGACGTAATCGGCCGACATAATGGTTTCGGGGTCATGTTCCACCACTAAAACGGTATTGCCCAGATCCCGCAATTTGAAAAGGGTATGGCGCAGTTTCTGATTATCTTTGGGGTGAAGCCCGATACTGGGTTCATCCAATACATATAAGACCCCTGTCAGTTTGGCACCGATCTGTGTGGCTAGTCGAATCCGCTGGCTCTCTCCACCAGAAAGGGTGTGGGCGGCGCGATCCAAGGTCAGGTAGGACAACCCCACATCCCGAAGAAATGTCAAACGTTCAACAATTTTCAGGGTTATCTTTTCGGCGATGATACCCTTTTGGCCTTCCGGTGCCAGTTTCAGGAAAAAAGAGAGTGCTTTGGAAATCGAAAGCCGGGTGAGCTCATCGATAGGCAATCCGTTGACTTTTACGCTGCGGCTTTCAGGCCTCAAGCGTGATCCATGGCACAGCGGACATGGGCGCATGGTCATATAGTTCTGCAATTCTTGGCGAACCGGCCCTGAAGAGGTTTCAAGATAGCGTCGTTTCAATTGGGCCATCAGCCCCTCGAAAGGCTTTGACACGGTTCGCTCTGATGCGTTGCCGCCCGGAAAGGGGATCTGTCGATCGCCGGATCCAAAAAACAGGGCGTGTCGAAATGTTTCAGGTAAATCTTTAAACGGAGTGTAAATGTCCGTTTGATAACTCCCGGCGAATCCATCGATAAATTCGGTGAAGTGAAGTGAAGTGCGGTTCGCCCACGGTGCAATCGCCCCCTCTCTTAGCGACAGCTCTTGATTGGGCACAATCAAATCCGGATCGAACAAAGCGTTGGTCCCCAGGCCGGAGCACTCTGCGCAGGCGCCTCGGGGAGAATTAAAGGAGAAACTTGCCGGTGACAGCTCCGGGCTGTGGACTCCGCAGGTAGAGCAAACAGGTGTTTCACTAAATTGTAAGGTTTTGCAAGGCTGGCCGGAGGCCATTGGCAATAACAAGATCTCCACCCTGCCGCTGGAGATGGACAGCGCCAACTCTAAAGAGTCTGCTAACCGGTTGCGCAGGCCGGGTTTTAGAATCAGGCGGTCAACCACTACATCCAGTGAGTGGCTTTGATTTTTTGACAAGGCGCCCACAGCATCAATATCCAATACTTCGCCATCGATACGGACCCTGGCAAACCCGTCCTTTTTAAGCTTATTGATCACCGTTGCAAGGCTTGCTTTTTGGTTCCGCACAACAGGTGCGAGGATAAGGAATTTGGTACCCTGGTCATGACCGGCGATGGTCTCGACCATTTGGTCTACGCTTTGGGAGGTGATGGGCGTGCCGCATTGGTGGCAGTGAATCGTTCCAATGCGCGAGTACAACAGACGCAGATAGTCATATATCTCAGTGGCAGTGCCCACGGTGGACCGGGGATTGTGACTGGCTGTGTTTTGATCGATGGCAATGGCCGGAGAGAGACCTTCGATCAGGTCCACATCAGGTTTTTCCATCCGTTCAAGGAATTGACGCGCGTAGGCTGAAAGGGATTCGACATAGCGACGCTGGCCTTCGGCATACAAAGTGTCAAACGCAAAGGTGGATTTGCCTGATCCGGACAACCCCGTAATCACGACCATTTGGTTTCGCGGGATATCGACATCGATATTTTTAAGATTGTGCTGTCGCGCTCCGCGAATCGTTATCGTGTTCATCTTCTGTCATTGGTCTCTTTGGCGATTGCAAGCCTTACGTTTAATCTTTCATACCGCTGTGTTTCGTATTTGTAAATCGATATGTTAATTTTGCCATAACCGATAGGTCACGGGCGTTGAGTCTAAAACAGATCGTAAAATTAGAAAAAAGAAGGAAATAGGAGTAAATCGAAGTTTTTTACGTGCGCAGGCGTTGTCGGTTTAGTGCCGATAACTATGGATATGCTTAAAATGCTTACGGATAGCTAAGATGATCAATGTGTTTGCCACAGGGGGATTGCTGTGTCAAATCAAAAAAAAAGTATTAATTACAATATGATATGAATCGTTTAAAAAATGTAAGAATTGTGTTAGAAGAATCCCGGTCTTTCGGTTTGACAAAATGATGCTCCTCTCATAATAAGAGACCATACTCTTCAACGTGAGTGCGAGACTGACGTTTAACCTGTATATTTACGTTCCCTGTTTACTATTGTTGGAAGCTGTACACTTGAACTGCCACTGTGCGGTTGACATACGCATTAGCCTATGGAGTAAGGTTCGGATCTATGGAGCAAATTTGGCAAGAAGTTAAAGCAACGCTTGAGCAGAAAATTCCTGAGCATTCATATCGCATGTGGATCGACCCCCTGAAGTTGGGGGGAATCAGCCGGACGGAAATTAGACTGGCGGCGCCGAACCGCTTTTTTAAAAAGCGAGTAGCTGAAAACTTTAGCCAAATTATCTGTTCCGAACTGCAGCGCGCAACAGGACAGTCCATGTGCTTAAAGATCGAAGTGGCGCCATCGGGCAAAGATCCGGAAATCAAACCCGCCCAAGCCCAACAATTGCCATTGCCCAATATGACCATACAGCCGCACTTTGGCAGACTGCTACACAAAGAGTTTACATTCGACCAATTTGTGGTCGGTAAGAACAATGATTTTGCATACTCTGCGGCGTTGTCATTGGCTGCCAGAAATGATGTGCAGCAGAACGCGCTCTATCTGCTCTCCAAGACCGGAATGGGAAAAAGCCATCTCTCCCAAGCCATTGGGCACCATATTATAAAAGAATCACCGGGTGAACGCGTTTACTATATGACGGCCGAGGATTTCACCAACGAGATGGTGGCTTCTTATAAAACCAATTCCATCAACCTGTTTAAAGACAAGTATCATAAAAAATGTGATGTATTGCTTCTGGAAGATGTTCACCATCTGAGCGGCAAAGACCGGACCCAAATCGAACTGGCCCACACTCTGGATTCGCTATTTAATGATAACAAGAAGATTATTTTTTCGAGTTGTTACGCTCCCACACAAATTCCAAAACTGAATGATAATCTCAGGTCCCGGCTCACCGGCGGGTTGATCTCCAACATCGATCCCCCCAAATATAATCTGCGGTTAAAGATATTGAAAAAATGTGCTGAATCGAATAAATGGTCCATTCCAATCGATGTGTTGGAATTTTTATCTTCGGAATTGACCCAGGATATACGGCAACTCAAAAGCGGGTTGATGGGGGTTGTTGCCAAAGCTTCTTTGTTGGGACGCCCCATCGATATCGAGTTGGCGGCCAGCGTTGTTAAAAACATGGTGCAGAGAACTCAAGATATCACCATCGGCAGCATTAAGAAGCTGGTTTGCAAATACTACAAACTGACGCCGAAAGAGCTGGTTTCACGCTCTCGAAAACAGTCCGTTGTGCGACCGCGCCAAGTGGCCATCTATCTCTCCCGGCGATATACGGATCAGCCCCTTCAGACCATCGGAAAAAGTTTTAATCGCTACCATGCAACGGCATTGCATTCCATCGGTGTGGTGGAAAAGGGATTACGCCAAGGCGGAACCATTCATGGCCAGGTTGACTACCTCACCAAAAAATTGGAATCCGGTGATTATTGAAGAACTTGTAAAATTTCTACTGCATTTTGCCTAATTCGTTATCATAAGCCACAAGCTCTTCTATCATTTCAGTGCGAATATTGTGATCCTGTTCAATAGCGCAGCGCAGTCTTAAAACACAATGCTTTAAACAGAGCGGATCGCTCGAATTATACTCGCCAAAGCAGTCTGAGTCCTCATTTGGAGAATTTAGCGAAAGAATCATTTGGTTCATCTATATCATCCTCTGCGTTGAGTAATGCCACCATCTCCGGATGGATATGGCCATTGGTGGCCAGAATCTGTTTCTTCTCAATATCAAAATGCCGGGCGCTGAAATCCGTCACCCGGCCCCCCGCTTCTTCTACCATCAATACGCCTGCCGCTGTATCCCATGGATTTAAGTTCTCTTCCCAAAACCCGTCGAAGCGTCCCCAGGCGATATGGCATAGATCCAAGGCCGCCGAGCCCAGCCGGCGTATGCCTTGGCAAGCGCTAAGGCTACGTTTAAATCGAACCATAAGCCTGTTTATGATGTCGTTGGTATTGTAAGGGAATCCGGTTGCCAGCAGGCTCTCTTGCAGTGTTGCAGTTGAAGATACCGCTATGGGCAGATTGTTAAGTCGTGCGCCTTGACCCTTTACAGCGGTAAACAACTCTCCGCTGACGGGGTTGAAAACAATTCCGACCGAGGTCTCATTTTGGTGGGAAAAGGCAATTGAGACGGAAAAAATACCAAGGTTATGGGCAAAATTGGTGGTGCCGTCCAACGGGTCGATAATCCAACAATTTTCCGGGTCTCCAGGAAGCGCTCCGCGCTCTTCGGCTAAAATGGCATGATCCGGAAAGGTTGTTCGAATCATTTCAAGGATGGCTTTTTCCGACTCTATATCGGCTGCGGTAACCAGGTCGATGGCTCCTTTTTTTTGTACCGAGTCGAGGTTGCCGAAGTGTCGATTTAAGATTTCGCCAGCACGATAAGCTGCACGAATACCGACTTGTTTGATTCTTTCCACATCCATAAGGATTTGAAGATAGCCGTATTCGCTGCGCATTGTCAAGAATCATTGTGGCCGTCCACCATATATCCATATGGGGCGTAGGTCTATTTGGGAGAAATATGGATTTTAGGCATATTTTCGACCACAGCGGCCATTTCACGAATTAAAGGGACAAGTGTCTTCTGGTTTTTGGCACAAATCGGAATGCCGCGTAAACGTTCGGCACATTGGGATACCGATTCGTGCGAGAGCAAGTCAATCTTGTTCAGTCCGCGCACTTGGGGGATATGGGTCAATTTCAAATCGGACAGAATATTTTCTACGGACCTTACTTGTTCGTGATGACGCGGATTGCTGATGTCGATGATGTGTAGAAGCAAATCCGCTTTATTCAACTCTTCCAAGGTCGCCCGAAATGCAACCATCAGATCCTTGGGCAAGTTTTGGATGAAACCCACAGTGTCTGTGATAATCACATCGACATCCGATGGAAAACGCAAGCGGCGGCTGGTGGGGTCCAGGGTTGCGAAAAGCTGGCTTTCGGCAAGCACCCGACTCTGGGTCAGGGTGTTTAGCAGTGTTGATTTACCGGCATTGGTGTATCCGATGATGGAGATAACCGGGAGCTCTTTTTGCTCTCGCTTGCGGCGTTGCTGTCGGCGGTGTTTTTGAACTTTTAAGAGGCTGTCTTGTAACCGGTTGATTCTGTCCCTGACGCGGCGGCGGTTAATTTCCAGTTTTGTTTCGCCGGGGCCGCGTCCGCCGATGCCGCCGGTCAGCCGGGACATTGCCGTGTTTTTCGTTACCAATCGCGGGAGAAGGTATTTAAGCTGGGCTAACTCCACTTGGAGTTTTCCTTCACGGGTTTGGGCCCGTTGAGCGAAAATATCCAATATGAGTTGGGTACGATCGATAACTTTGAGCTCTACTTGATCGGTTATGGACTTGATTTGTGAGGGATTTAACTCTTGATCGAAGATGATGATGTCGGCCCAATGCTGCATTGCCCGAATGGTGATCTCCTGGAGTTTTCCACGTCCAATAAGAAATCTTGTATCCACTTTCTTGCGTTGCTGCACAATGGACTCAACGACTTCCAAGCCGGCCGTACGGCATAATTCAGATAACTCAATCATGGAGTCTTGGGCTCTGCGCCGCGATGCCGTGGTGATGCTGACCAACAGCGCCCGTTCATTGCGCGAATCCGGTTTGGCCGCTTCGCGTAGCTGAGTCAGCTCCCGCTCCAGGGCTTGGATGAGTGCCAGGCAATCGATATCAAGTTCATGGGGCTTTAAAATTTCTCTCACCTCATATGGATGATTGTCGGTCTTGCCGGGAAGGATATGGGACCAATGAATGTGGCGTGTGTTGCCTTGGTCCGTTACGGTGATGGCCGCCATCAGGTCCAGTCGCAGTAGCGCCAAATCCGTTAAATCATCATCATTGAGGGGGGTGTCGGTGAGATGGGTATGGACGCAACGAACCCCCCGAAGGCGCCCCGGGTTGATGCGGTAGTCTTCCAATGGGGGGATTAAAATGCCTTGATAATTGCCAACGATCACATTGACAATACGCCCCTTGCGGTTGATGAGCAGGCCGATTTGCCTTTGAATTTCATGGGACAGCGCAGCAACATCCCGTGCCAACTCCGTTGAGATGATGGTGTAGGGTGGGACCCGTCGCTGGTAGAGCTTTTCCAGACGCTTATGTTGGCCGGGTTTGAGCCCTTTGGTATTGCCCCAGATATGTTTCATGCAGGATTTTCGAACCGCGTGTATTGACCTAAAAAGGTTAATGGAATGGCGCCGGTGGGGCCATTGCGCTGCTTGGCCAAGATAACTTCAGCGGTTCCCCGATTGGGATTGTTTTCATCTTTGTTATAGACCTCATCCCGATAGATAAACGCCACCAAATCGGCATCTTGTTCCAACGCACCGGACTCGCGCAGGTCGGAGAGCTGCGGCCGTTTGTCAGCCCTCTCCTCCAATTTGCGATTGAGCTGAGACAGCGCCACCACAGGGACATTGAGCTCTTTGGCCAGCAGTTTCAGCGAACGTGAGATGTCCGATATCTCCAGATCCCGGCGTTCTGTTGCGATGCGCCCCCTCATGAGTTGGATGTAGTCGATGATAATCATCCCAAGATCTTTATCCATTTTGAGACGTCTAGATTTTGTGCGTATGGAGGTTGCGGAGATATCGGGCGAATCATCTATATAGATGGGGGCTTCGGCTAAGGTGCTGGCGGCCTCGGTGATGCTCGTCCAATCGTCGGGATTGATAAAACCGCCTCTTATCCGGCCGGAATCCACGCGGGCTTCGGAACAGAGCAGGCGCTCGGCCAAGGACTCTTTAGACATTTCCAGGGAGAAAATAGCCACCGGTACATTGCCGTCAATGGCCGCATTGCGGGCGATATTCAGCGCCAGCGCAGTTTTACCCATACTGGGGCGTGCCGCTAAAATGATCAAGTCCGATCCCTGGAGTCCGGCTGTTTTTTGATCCAGCTGGGTAAAGCCGGTGGGCACGCCTGTGACCAATGCCCGGTTGTTTTGCCGTATTTCCAGCGCGTCGATATTGGTCTCGATGATTGTGCTGATGGGGTGGAATGCAGCCTGGTGTTTATCTTCTGATATTTCGAAAACGGCGCTCTCCGCAAAATCGATGACCTGATCCAGATCCCCGGCATCTTCATAACAGTGCTGGGTAATTTCATTGGCTTTTGCGATCAGGCGTCGAAGTGAGGATTTATCTTTTACAATGCGGGCATAGTGCTGCACATTGATAGCCGACGGCACCGTATCGACAATTCGTGCCAAATAAGCCGCTCCGCCGATATCTTCGAGTTGGTTTTTATCCCTTAAGATGTTGGTCAGGGTCACCAGATCCACCGGTTCTGCTTTGGCAAACAGTTCTGCAATCGCCGAAAAAATGTGTTGATGCGCTGTCCGATAGAAATTATCAGGAGAGACAATTTCCAGTACATCCAACAGCGTGCCGCTATCCAGAAGTATGGCGCTAAGAATAGACTCTTCCGCCTCAATGCTGTGGGGCGGAAGTTTTTGCAGGGTTGGATCTTTTTGTAAAGATGATTTTAATGGATCTGGCGCCATCGGAATCCAAATTGTAACGATGTGCGCCGGCCGCTGTCAACCTGACCGGCGCAATGATAAACACTATTCCGGTACGATATTTACGGTAATTTCAGGTTCCACTTCCTTATAAACCCGTATGGGCACTTTAAAGGAACCGATGCTCTTGATGGGTTCCTTAAGCAGCACCATACGTTTTTCAAGAGAAATGTCCTGCTTGGCCAGCGCATCAACAATGTCTCTTACCGTAACGGAACCATATAGTCGTTCGCCTTCATGAACTTTAGCGGCGATTTCACACTCCACAGTTTCCAGTTTTTGCGCCATTTGCTCAGCAAGCTCTTTTTCTTTGGCGATCTGGAGATCAAATTTAGCCCTCTCATGCTCCAAAAGTTTGCGATACTGGTCGGTGGCAGGGACGGCTTTGCCTTGGGGCAGAAGGTAGTTGCGGGCGTAACCGTTTGCCACAGTTACTTCACTACCGATAATACCCAAGGAGTCAATGGTCTCTTTTAATATCACTTTCATTACAACCTCCGTTGCCCACAAGGCCCCAAAAGTGGAGGGGCCTTATATTCCATTCCGGGCATTGCGTTCTAATCCTTTAATCCATATTTCCCAAAAATGGAAGCAGTGCGATGGCTCGAGCCCTCTTGATGGCCAAGGTCAGCGATCGCTGATGGGTCGCACACGTGCCTGAGATTCGACGGGGAATAATTTTGCCGCGTTCGGTGATAAAATATTTCAATTGTCTGCTGTCTTTGTAGTCAATGACGAGGCTGTGATCTGCACAAAAGCGGCAAACTTTGCGTCGGTGATATACTCTACGTTTCCTTCTCGCTGGCCTTCTGGCGGGTTGGGCGCACATAGTTTACTCCTTCTCGTTTGTTTCTTCGGTGGCGGGTTCGGTAGCTTCCTCGGTTTCCTCCGGCGCTGGTGCTTGCTCTGTTGCCGGTGAAGTCGCCTGGCTTTGTGTGGTTGATGCGTCGGTTGCTGCGGATACAGGTTCGTCAGCTGATTCTTCCGCTGCCATCTCCGCTAAGATGGCTTCGGGATCGGCTTCCTCGGCCAGTAGAACGGTCAGGTATTTTAATACCCGGTCGTCGATACGAAAGAAACGTTCGATTTCGTCCACCACCGGTCCCATGCCGCAATAATCAAATCGCGCATAGTAACCCCGTGGTCTTTTTTTGATTTCGTAGGCGAGTTTTTTGGTGCCCCAAAGATCTTCTCCAATTAAAACACCGTCTTGTTGTGGAATGATCTCTTTGATGCGGCCAAATAGGGATGTTCGGGCATCGTCTCCCAAATCGGGATCGACGATCACAATGGTTTCGTACCGTCTCATAAAACCTCCTCGTGGTTAATAGAGCCCCAATACCGGATTGGAGCAAGGATAAACGGTTTTTCTATGTCTAAAACGCGGGTATTTAGCACTGAATTTTGAGGATTGTCAAGCGGTATGTTGTTTTGGCGCGTGTGCAGGGCAATCTGGCTGACCAGCGACCCCGCCATGTTCGCAGTTGTAACACTCTATAAACTTATGACAATATTTCCATTGACCTGAGTTACCGCTTTTCCAACAAATCGCTCTGACCGGCTGTGGTTACATTTGATTGACAATCCGTTTCGTGTATCGATAAAATCAATCAGTTGTTTTCGATCCGGGTGCTGTGCACCTGGTCGCAACCGCAACGCCAAAAGCACTGACGTGCTTTTACCTTTTCCAACAACCCAAAGGGGGCTCGGTATGTATCTCAAACAAGCCGATCTGTTCTGGGGGGTGAGTCAACACGTCATTCAATCCATCACTGCAAAAGCCGTCCAACAGGAATATCAGCCAGGCGACATCATTTTTAAGAGCAATGATCCGGCAGACTGCTTTTATGTGATGATCAAAGGCAGGGTCAGGTTGGAACTCAGGCCTACCGGCTGTAAGGTTTACAGCAGTGACAGGGTGGGGGAGGTCTTTGGCTGGTCCGCCTTAATCGGCCGCAAGCAATACAGCGCCACCGTCGTTTGTGAACAGCAAACCATGGTACTGAAGTTCCATACGCAAAATGTTCACCACCTTTTTGATCAGGATGCCGAAAGCGCCGCGATTTTTTACAGGCAGCTGGCGTGCGTATTGGGAAATCGGTTGCTGGCGGTTTACGAACTTCTCGAGTGATTGTCCACCGGCGCCGTGGCGTCTCAATGATGAAGGGTCTCGGCGTGCCGGCAAAGCGGAGGATATGGCATGTAATGAAGAGAAAAGATGCCGGCGAAATCAATCTTTGGCTTCGAGGGGACCCAACGCCATCGTTTTCTGCTGCGCGATCGCCTATAGGCAGCCTTCGGGGCAACGGATCGTTTTTGAGATTGCAATATGGTACCTGAACCCAACGCCGAAGACCAGGTCAAACTGGAAAATCTCCGCAAAAAGCTTAAAACAGTGGACCCCCGGCGGTGCCAACTGATACCCGTGCTGCAGATGGTTCAGCACACCCTTTCCTACCTGCCGCCCCAGGCCATTGCACTGGTGGCGGAGTCTTTGAATATCAGCCCCACCGAGGTTTACGCAGTGGCCACCTTTTACAACCAGTTCCGCTTAAAGCCGCCGGGACGCCATCCGGTTCGCGTCTGTCTGGGAACGGCTTGCCACATCAAAGGCGCCGAAATTATTCTGGAACACTTAGAACGCAAACTCGATATCCGGGAAGGGGAGACCACGCCCGACCGCGAATTCAGCATCAATCGGGTGGCCTGCGTGGGGTGCTGTGCACTGGCCCCGGTGGCCCTGGTCGGCGATACCGTCCACGGCAAAATGATGACCAGCAAGGTGGAGGGGCTCATCCTGCGCATTAAAATTGAAACACAGAAGGCTGAAAGAGGGCAACGGCCCAATGAGCGTTAATCACCAAAAAACGCCGGGCATAGCGTTGGCAAAGCTCCGCGATGACGCCAAAAAGCGGTGCAGGGAAATCCACCCTTGCGGGGGCATCGAAATTACCGTCGGGTTGGCCACCTGCGGCATTGCCGCAGGCGGTCTGGAAACCCGGGATGCGTTTACCCGGATTGCCGCAGAACATGACCTCAAAGCCGGGATTCGGACCGTAGGCTGCAACGGCCACTGCTATGCCGAACCGGTGGTGATTATCAACCACCCCGCTTCAGGGTTTCCGGCCCTGTTCTATCACCAGGTCCATCCCGGAAAGGTCAACATGCTGGTGCGCAATTTTTTGCTGGGCGGTGATCCTTGCCTGGAGCATGTCATGGGCGCCATGGAGGCCAATGGGCAGCTGCCCGGGGTGAATGACTTCGCCCGTTTCAATCAGGAAAAACGCGTGGTCATGGAAAAATGCGGTCGGATCGATCCGGAATCCCTGGACGAGTATCTTGCCGATGGCGGATACGAAGCCCTGGCCATAGCCATGACACAATCCCCGCAGAGAATCCTCAACCTTGTTAAAGATTCGGGGCTGCGTGGAAGAGGCGGCGCCGGGTTTCCCACCGGGCGTAAGTGGGAACTGGCCGCCTGCTCCCCGGCACAAGACAGATACGTCATATGCAATGCCGACGAAGGTGATCCCGGGGCGTACATGGACCGCACCATCATCGAAAGCAACCCCCACCAGTTGATCGAAGGGGTGGCCATTGCCGCCTATGCCGTGGGGGCACACCACGCCATCGTCTACCTGCGCGCCGAATATCCATTGGCGGTGGCCACTTTGGGCAAGGCCATTGATCAGGCCAAAACGGCGGGCCTTTTGGGCCGGTCGATTCTAAAGAGCGGTTTCGACCTGGAGATCGAAATTTTCAAGGGCTCAGGGGCCTTTGTGTGTGGCGAAGAGAGCGCCCTGATCCGCTCCATCGAAGGCTTTCGCGGTATGCCGCGATACCGCCCGCCCTATCCTGCAAGTTGCGGTCTGTTCGGTCGGCCCACGGTGATCAACAACGTTAAAACCTTGTCCGCTATACCCCCCATCGTCTCCAAGGGCGCCCAGTGGTTCCGCGGCATCGGCACTGCGCAGAGTCCGGGTACGGCCATTTTTTCCGTGGTGGGCGATGTGAACCATCCCGGTCTGGTGGAGATTCCCATGGGGGTAACTCTGCGCCATCTTATTTTCGATGTATGCGGAGGGATACCCGGTAAGAAGCAATTCAAGGCCGTGCAGATCGGCGGACCTTCCGGCGGATGCTTGTCCGAAGACTTTCTGGATACAGCCATCGATTTCGAAGCTTTTGCCGGTGTCGGCGCCATGATGGGCTCCGGCGGGTTGGTGGTTTTGGACGAAACCAACTGTATGGTGGACATAGTGCGCTACTTTCTCGATTTCACCCAGAAGGAGTCGTGCGGCAAATGCACCTTCTGCCGTATTGGCACCCGCCACATGCTCACCGTTTTAGAAAAACTTACCCGGGGCGAAGCTGCTGCCCAAGATATGGATCTGCTGCAGCAGCTCAGCCAGGATGTCAAAGCCGGGTCGCTTTGCGGTCTTGGCAAAACCGCTCCCAATCCTGTGTTGACTTCGCTGAAGTATTTTTCAAAGGAGTTCCATGTCCATCTGAAGAACAGACGCTGTCCGGGGCTGACCTGCCGGGCCTTGATCGCATATTATATCGACCTGGAAAAGTGCGCCAGAGGTTGCGACGCCTGCGTGGGATCTTGTCCGGTGGAAGCTGTCTTTACCACCAGCACACGTAAAAAAGGCATCGACCAGGGGCTTTGCGTCAAATGCGGTGAGTGTGCTTCGGCATGTCCCCCACAGTATGACGCGGTGTGCAAAGTCTCGCCGCCGGAGTTGGCGCCGCTGGTGGAACGGCCTGGGAAACCGCCCAAAGATTGACCCCAGATGTTTTGAGGTATGAAAGAACAGGGGCATGGTGGCATTGCAAGTAGACGGTATCGATATCACTGCCCGGCAGGGGCGAAACTTGCTTTCTGTTTGCCTGGAAAACGGCATCTATATTCCACACCTGTGCTTTGTGGAAGACGACCGCCGCCCTGCAGCCTCATGCCGGCTTTGCTTTGTGGAGATTCAAGGGGTGCCGGTGGCGGCCTGCACCGTCAAGGTCTGCGCCGGTCTGCAGGTATGGACGGGCACGCCGGCCGTGCGTCGCCTTCAGCGTTGCGCTCTGCGCTTGTTGCTCTCCGTCCATGATATCGACTGTAAGCATTGCCATGCCAACCGTGCCTGCGAACTCCAGAACATCGCCCGCTTTCTTAAAATTGGGCTGAAAGCCGATCCTTTGCCACAGATTGCACGCTCTGTGGAAGTGGACACTCGACACCCCTGCATTGACCACTACCCCCACCGCTGTGTTTTATGCGGAAAATGTCTCCGAATCTGCCGCAGTCGGCACGCACAACCGGCCTTGGGCTTCGCTGGCCGCGGTATCGATACCGTGATTCGTCACTATCCCTTAGCCGGCGAAACCGAACATACCTGCCGGCAGTGCCGCCGTTGCGTCGAAGCGTGTCCCGTGGGCGCCCTCATACTGCGTCAACCAACGATGGGGTGAACCCCAATGTTGTATAAAAAGGTAGCAAAAAGGGTGAAAACCAGCATCACAGGAGAAAAAAGTTCACCCCTGCAGAAGATATTCCTTCGTACACAGGGGTGAACACACCAATTTTATATTTTTCTATCGGTGGAATACAAACTAATGCTTTTTGTCAGGTCTATTCATCTGTTTCAGGGCCAATGACAATCGCGCCTTCATAGAGTTGACCCTTCTCGATGGACGTTGACACGCCGTCAACTGTCATCACCACGGTTTTACCCCTTGATCCTACAATATCGCCGTCCTCTACAATCAAGCTGCTGATGTAGCTCTTGTCGGTTACCTTCCAGACAGCACCATCCGTCAGGCTGACAGACAGGGAGCTGTTTCCGTTTCTGTGATTTCTATTTTCAACATGCCCAAGGTAGTAATATTCATCAATGGTGAAATAGGTATTCTGATCACCGTTTTCATCGATGTGTCTGGTTTCCGTTAAAGAGATGGCCCCTTCAAGGAACGCGCCTTGACCGATGTTGACTTCAAGTGCATCACCAAGCTGCGTATAGTAGCCTGTGCCGTTGAATACATCACCTTTATAGTGGCCGTTGGTCAGAGTCAAGGTGACAGAATTGGACATGGCGGGACCGAAAGGACCACTGGCTGTATTGGGTACGTCGTTGCCATTTTCGGAGGGCCAGCCTTCGTCTTCATTGAATTCGGTGTTGAATATTGGGCCTTTGTCCCCCATTTGTGCACCGACTGTGGAATCATCATTGTCGATCATTTGCAAAATGATACCGGATTTTGGTCTCAATCTAGCTTTGTCAGCGACGAAATCGACATCGCCCGCCTTATAAAGGAAGGTCGCCTCTTCAGTCAGAACCAGGGTATCGTCCAGAACATTGATTGAGCCGGAATTGTGCGCCATAAAGCCAAAAACGGATTGGATGACGGTCGGCCTGCCACCGCGCCGGCGGTGGGAGATAGTTTCGATCGTGCCACCATCGGCATCTTTGAGTTCGATATCACCCCGTGAGGAGCGAAAATATGCGTCACCACCGGTGAGGATGGATGCATAGGTGGTGCCTCTTATATGGGCGCCGTAAAAGTACTCCTGAGCGCCGCCGATAATATAACTTCCATAACCGGAGCCATACATGTGGCTGTACCGGAACTTGCCCGATGACATTCCGCCTCTTGACTCGGGGAGGATTTCCACATCTGAATTGACCACATTCATCATAAAATCACTACCGGCATCCGTGGATAGGACCCCCCACGCGCCGGACATAATTTTGGAGTCCATAACCGTCAGGGTGGAATTTTCACCAAGCATATTGGCCAGCCGGGCTGCGCCCTGGATTCCCAGCACCCAGGGTGGGGATATCATGATAGATTGATCAGCACTGTTCACGTAGCTGTCATACGCATCGGTGAGCGGGTTGGCGCCCAAGGTAGTAACCATTGAATTCCTGACCAGGATCTGTCCGTGGTTGTCGGGAATAAAGGCCGCTCGTACGAATCCTTCCGTGTAGATTCTCATCCTGTCCACAAGTACTTTTGCATAATCCGTAGCAACGATCATGGCCCCGCATCCTGAAAAGTCGGATCCAATCGTGCCGTCGCTGCTGTCATAGGCAGCCATGAAACCGGTTAACGTCAGGTCGGTTTCCGCCCCTTTGGCGATTACCGGATTAAAAATGTAATCGGCCTCATCATCGGTATAATCGGAGGCGTTGTCGTAGGCGATAAGATTGAAGTCCAGATCGGTAACCGCCCCATCATCGCCCAAGAGAGAATAGTCGCCAACGATGGCGCCATCGTCCACATAATAACCGATGCTGAATTGTTCAGGACTGCGCCCTGTGTAACTGGTTAACGTCCCCTCGTAGGTTGGAACTGTTTCATAAATTTCCCAATGGTCTACGACATAGTTATCCGCTAAAGAAACAGCGGGGGTAGCAGCAACGACGAATGCCATCATGACAAAAAAGGCGATAGCAATGCGCTTGATCAACAAACAGTTCTTCATCTTCTTCTCCTTCTCATAAAAGCGTTCAAACAAATTTTACAAAAGACTTACCTGTTGAAAAATTGAACCTATGGTACAAGATCTAACTGCCGCAATTAATGCTAAAAAAGGGGGGAGGGGATTACCCTTTGAAAAGAATGTAATCAATATTTATACCAACGCGTAACATAAGGTTACATTATAGTAAGATATTATAAAAAATCGGGTCGTTATATAATCCAAAAAAAGGTTGTCCATGGTTGAATCCACCATTTATGGTGGCTGGGGCGCCAAATATGGTGGCGTCGGTATGGTGGGCGGATGTATTGTCTATCCGGAAAAAAGGGCGTATCTGTCCGATACGGTCTAAAACAGCCTGACCCTGCACAATATCCTCCATTGACCCAAAAGCCGCGATTGACACACAAACGTCGGTTTGATATATTCAGCCCCCACAAAAGCAAAGTTCTTATCTCTATCTTTTTCCATCCTTTGAATTGCTCGTTCCTCGGATAGGACGTTGCTTTTTTGTAAATAATACCCCAATGGAGCGAAAGAAGCTGTGCCAACCTTTTAAATAAACTGTAAAATCCTCTATGATAAAGGTATATAAATGGCGATCAGGCCAGTAACCCAAATTCTGAAAGACTTTTATAGTTGGGATACAAAAACGCTCTTTAACAAAAGAGCGCTTATTAAGGGCCATAGGGGATAAGGCGTGATATCTATGCCCCCTTTTCTACTGGGATCGGGATCATAGAATTTTGTATGGTAACCAGGAAAAGCCGGGGGGCTGTTATGACAGGGTTGGGGGTATGGAGGGGTAAACGCAGATTATGTATCATTGTTTGTGCACTATTTGTACTTATCGCTGGATTCGGCAGCTTCTTTATTGTAAATCCGCTGACCGTCATTAAAAAAGGGGACAATAGAGTCCCTCTTGCAAAGAGAGGCAATCAACTCAACTATACAAAATCTGAAGGCGAAGCACTCAAAATAAGTACCGGAGGCAGCAAGCAGTCGGTTGAAGACCGGCTTGTGTCAGAAATAAAAACATTTTATGGTAAGACAATTTCGGAAAAAAGCACCCAGGTTATCCTGTTGAAAGCAAAAAGGTTTGTCTCGCAGCTATATCCAGAAGATGGAGAGAAAAGATTTTACGCTATCTTGAACCGGGCTTTTCCCGACCTGGCCGATGAGATTGAAAAAATACTGGCTAAACTCGAGAAATATCAACACTGGCTGAAAGAAAATGAGAATGCTTTGGCTCGAATGAGCAGTTTGGAGCAAAAAAGGCGGTTATGGGGGAAAAGGTATGAAATTTTTGGTGATGACGCCGGTGAAATTTGGTCCGAAGAAGTCCTTGCATATGAGAAAAGAAAGGAAAATGTTCGATATGTATTGAAGTTTCTGGGCCAGTCCGACGACATCCCCATTTATGAAAAAATAGATCTTTATAAGACGGCTCTTCAGCAGGCATATCAAGATTCACCCGAAGCGTATGTTTTGCAGAACAGGGATATGTTGGCAAAGGTTTTTTTTGGACTTGATTCTGTTCAAAATGAACTCAAAAAGTTGGATCCGGAAAAGCGCCGCCTCGAAATAAGCCGAATTCGAAATGGCATGGGGTTATCTCAGGAACAGATTGAAAAGATGGCGCAGAATGATGAATACAAGGAGCGCCGATGGAAAAATGGGATGGCCTACATGAGGCAGCGGGAACGCGTATCCAAAGAACTGGAAGGGGGGGCATTGGACAAACGCCTTAGGGAACTTCGCGAGAAGTATTTTAAACATGAGGCAAAAACAATTGCGCTTGAAGAAAAAGATAATTTTTTCCGATTCAACAGGCCTCGGGTATATGGCAGGAATTAGAAACAACCCCAATGTTGGAAGCGACCATAAAAAAGGTAGCAAAAAGGGTGGAAACCATGACACTGAAGCCCTAAAGGCTTTTGCAACACTGGGGATAATATGCCTTGTTTTAATTACCTTCTAACAACCATTCTTAAAACTTAAGATATCGAGCATCCACAAGATTGGCGAACAATCATTTGCGCTTTGAGAATAACCTCTCGATGCGACCTTGTCGGATCCTGAATCCTTCTAAGAAGCAACTGTGTAGCGGTGCGGCCGATTTCATAGGTCGGCTGTTCGATTACGGTGAGAGCCGGAACCACCAGTGTGGACCAGCTGGTTTCGTCAAAGCTGGCAAAGGCGATATTATCCGGAATTCCAACTTTTTCTTCTTGGAGCGCGCGAATCGCCCCAGCGGCCAACAGGCTGTTGCTTGCCAAAAGGGCATCGGGCGGCTCATGCAGTCGCAGCAGTTTTTTGGTCGTGCTGAATCCATCTTCCTCCTTCGGGTTGGCGTACCTTATCAGATCAGGTATAGGCTCGATATTGTGACCTTTTAGCGCCTGCACATAACCCTGTCGCCGCTCACGACCGGTGGTGCCGCCGATACCAAAGATAGCGCCTATACGGCGATAGCCATGTTCGACCAGATGAGATACAATGGTGTGGGCGGACTGCACATTATCAATTAATATATTGTCCACTTGAAAGTTGCTCACACGGCGGTCAATGACGACCATCGGGATATTATAGGTAGAAAATCTGGCGAAATCGTCTGCGGCTTGGCGCGTTGGAGATAAAACGACACCGGCAACGTTTTCATCGCGCAGGAGCTGAAGATAGGTCTCTTCCTTGTTAGGGTTTTCATCATTGTTGCACAGGACCACACTGAAGCCTTGCTCGCTGGCGGTATCTTCAACAGCACGGCTGACTTGTTGAAAAAAGGGGTTTCCGATATCGGACACAATCAGCCCGATTATCTTTGAAGACCTGGAGCGCAGACTCCGGGCGACACGATTCGGGCTA
>JASFKE010000002.1:0-21290 GCA_050118795.1 Desulfobacteraceae bacterium
GTGGTGCCACAGGAAATTTCAATGCTCACCATGTCGCCTATCCTCAAATCGACTGGATCGCTTTCGGCAATCTGTTGGTTGATGACACCCTGGGGCTGTATCGCAGCAGGGTCACCACCCAAATCGAACCCTATGATCATCTGGCCGCTTTTTGTGATGGCCTGAAACGGGCCAATACCATCCTCATTGATTTGTGCCGGGATATCTGGACCTATATCTCCATGGACTATTTCAAACAGCGCATTAAAGAGGATGAAGTCGGCTCCTCCGCCATGCCCCACAAAGTCAACCCCATTGATTTTGAAAATGCTGAAGGCAACCTGGGGGTTGCCAACGCCATCTTCGGCCATCTATCTGAAAAACTGCCCATATCGAGATTGCAACGCGACCTGACCGATTCCACGGTCACCCGCAATCTGGGTCTTCCCCTGGCCCACACGATGATCGCTTACAGATCCATTCTCAGGGGATTGGGCAAGCTATTGCTGAACCCATCGGCCATCGAGGCGGATTTGGAGGATAATTGGGCTGTGGTGGCAGAAGCCTTGCAGACCATTCTGCGGCGCGAAGGCTACCCCAATCCGTTTGAGGCATTGAAAGCCTTGACCCGCACCCATGGGGTTATCGATGCCGACGCCATCAAAACGTTCATAGATGGCTTGGATGTGCCGCAGGAGGTCAAGGAGACATTGCGCGCCATCACACCACAAAATTACGTGGGAATTATCGACTATTAAATTATTTTATTCCCGCCTAAGGCGAGGGTATCCATTGTGCCTTTAAAACATGCGTCATCTCATGCGGGTCGGGTGGTTGCCGGAAATACAACAGGTGCGCGCGACATTTGCAATCTGTGCAGCCGAAACCCTTGACGGGTTTCCCGGAAAAAGGTGATTTTGTCAGGCGCGATGCCCATCGATGCTCTTTTTTCAGCTTTCCCGTAGCCACGATCGAGCCGGTTACATGTGCAAAAGGGCGCAGATAATCCAAGTGCCAGTGCGCTTTTTTTTCTATTCTTAAATGGCGGTTGACCCGTGCCGCCACTCCTCCCGGCCCCATGGCGCTACCCACATAGGCATACCACCCCGGCAAAAAATGCAAGTCTCCCAGTTTGCCGACAACGATACAGTGGGTTTTTGAAAGGGATAACATGAGAATATAAGTTCCCGGATCCGACGGCAGGCTTTTCATGCATACAGTGTAGGTGATTTTTGCAATGGGCGCAACCCGGAGCCATTCCCATCCAAAAGATCTTACGTATATTACAAATCCCCTCCCTATAGCACTTTGCACTCAAGTTTGAGCTGCGAAGGTCGATCTTGGGTTTAGACGGCCGGGCTGAATAGGCCTCCCGGTTTCCCCGTAAAATTCCTTATTAGAGGTGTTGTGAAAATGACATTAAAGGCACGTCATATGCGCAGCCGTCCGCAGGATAGGGCCATCTCAGTGGACGAACTGTTTTCAGCCGCATTCGACAATCCCAATTTCTATTATCAACGCGAAAGCCTGTTGGGATGGCGACCGGTTACCCATGACGGCGAGCCTCATCAGGTCGAGGATGCGCCTCGATTATCTTCAGGGGAAAAACCGTCGTATAGTAACTCTCCCGATATCATCATCACAGATACACCACAGGCGCTGTTCATTGAGGTCACTTTGCCCGAAATAAATGAAGAGAGCTTGTATCTGGAAGTTTCAGGGGACTTGTTGATTGTAAGGGCTGAAAGGCGTGTCAGTGACAATGATCGATCCGAATGGAGCCAGAAGAGCGACAAGCCCATGGTTCACCGCTATGTCAAGCTGCCGGTCGCAGCACAGCCGGGTAATGTACAGGCACGTCTGGTGGACCATGTCCTGAAAGTGAAAATTAACAAACCATGGAGTGGCAGCCAACGTGGGTAGCCCCCTTTCGGGCGAACCCCAGGCGACGGCTGGCACATGATGCCATTGAAACACTGTAACCTCATAGCGCTGATTGTTTGCGGATTGATATTTGCGCCGGGCTCCCAAGCCGATGAGGTGGTGATGACCACCGGAGAACGTTTTTCCTCCTCAAAGGTTTGGCAGGAGAACGGTAAAATCCGTTTTAAGATGCACGGCCTGGTGGTCAGTGTCAACAAAGCTGATGTCGCCCAAATCATTGGGGGCGATGGTTCGACCCAATCCGATGTCAGCTCCGGTCCCATGCACAAGCCTCGACGTCAGATGCGTCAGGCGCCATCTTCCAAACCGAAGGCCGCCCCCATCGCACGCAGCCCGGCACCGCCCCCCCCCACACCCCCAAAAGAGATCGGTCCTCATCAAAGCTCCAAAACCAACGTCCGTGGAATCGGGTTCAATGGCATTTCCTGGCATATGCGGCCGACAGACCTGCCCGGATTAGCTAAAATTAAAACGGAGCCGGCTTATGGCGGCATTGATCAGTATTGGCGGCCCGATGGTGCCATGACTTTGGGAGAGGTGTTGTTGGATGGTCTGGTGTTCGGATTTTGGCAAAATCGACTTTACTCCATCATGATGTGGGTGGAAGGCAGACCCGCATATAACGGCCTTGAACGCGTGGTATTGGACCGCTATGGTGATGGGAGAAAAAGTAAAACCCACCAAGCGCGATATGTCTGGGTGGATGACCGCACCACAGACCGTATGCTGGAGTTTGATGAACAACGCAACGTCGGGATTTTCTGGATGCGATCCCGCGATTTGGATTCACACATCAAGAGCGTCTATCCGGAATCATAGTTGCTCTCCATATGAACGCGACAACCCTAAACGGAAAACCGGGTGCTTGGCACCCGGTTTGAAGCAACCGCGCAAAATTATAGCTCTATTTCGGTCTACTCCTCAAAAAATGAGAGCACATTGATGGTATACTTGCCATTGGCCTCTTCCACGGCGCCCGTCACATTGACTGTTTTCCCGACCAGTCCGGACAAGTCTTCTCCCGCTATAATGTAGTCTCCCAAGTCTGTGCTCAGGACCATGTTGTCACCCTCTTGCTCTACGGTGCCGGTCAATGCCAAAGTTTTCGACTCTGCGGCAGCAGGCGCTTTGTCCGCAACTTCTTTAGGCGCCACCCCAGGCAGCTTCTCCTGGGCGGTCGTAACCGGTTGGTCACCCTTGCTTTCGGCTGCCGGTTGGCTCTCTTTGGTCATACCCGTAAGTTGATTGGGCGACTCCTTGCTCGAACAGCCAACGCCCATTGATAAAAAGGCTGCCAACACCATGACGACGACGATTGAACGCAAAATTACCATTTTTTCTTTCTCCTTCCATTCGATGACCTTAATTTGCACATTTTCCCGATATCGAAATAATGTGGCACACTAAGATTTGATGGTTAAAACAGTTCAACGTATTGATATGATAATACTTATATAAACCAATTCAGCTGCCGGAGGCGATATTCGGGAGTGGGTAAAACACTACATCCTCATTCATGAGCAAGAAAAATACCAGGATTGCGATATTGGGAGCTGTTTTTATGGGCAGGATTATTTACTGCTCTTCAGGCCGATGGGCCCGCTGTTCAAATTTCCGGGTATATACATAAAAGGGATTGTAAATATTGATAATTATAAATATATCGGTATGGCTTAGACGAGCTCTGGAGCTTTGACTGCCCAAGGCTTGGTTTTAAACCCGGCCATGGACATGATTGCACCAGACAGGGGTGGTCGTTATCGATAAGAACCTTATTTGCACTTTTCCGGATAGAGGCGTTTGACCACGAACACGGGTTTTGGAATCTGCTTATGGTCCAGCATGATCTTTTCGGTCTCCTGCCAGGCATTACGATCTATCTTGCCGATCACGCTCTTTTGCGTCGGCAGGATAAGTTTCCGGGTGGCAAGGAGCTGCTGCTCGAGAACTTCCAAAGAGGTATCACGGTCGTAGCGCTTGACAACGGCAATTGAGCGATCCTGATGTGATGTCATCATGGCCTCCTCCCAGCCCCGAAGCAGAGCGCAGACGAACCGTTTGACCACATCAGGGTGTTGGTTGATCATTTTTTCAGACGTCACTACGGAATTGGCCACAAATCGAACCCCAAAATCATTGGGATTGAAAAAACGGATTTGCTCTCCGGCGGCTCTCAGTTTTCCTCCGATCTCCACCCCCTGGGTGTTGATATAAACCGGCCATAGATCCACTTGTCCCTTGTAGAAAGGGGTATAATCCAAACGAACACTGAAAAGAGTGACCTGGCTCTGCCTGATCTGGGCGCGCTCCAACAGGGTTCTCATGATAATTTCATCATTTTTTCCAAAGGTGACGCCCAGCCTTCGGCCTTTTAAATCTGCCAACCGTGTAATGGAGATGCGGTCCTGGCGATAGATCCACTGCAGGGGGTTGATCTGAAACAACTGGGCCACAACAACCACGGGCGCGCCTCTGGTCAAGGCGCGGATGATTTGATCGGCGGATGCGACACCAAATTGGGCATATCCCAACTCCAGTTCCCGGATGCTATCCTTTTCCGGTCCTCCGGCTTTGATGGTTACATCGAGGCCTTGACTTTTGAAGTACCCATTTTCTTCGGCATAGAGATCGCCTACAGTGGACATGTTCTTCAACCACTTCAGACGGTAAACAATGGCGTCGTCGGATGCTTCAGCTTTATGATCCCACAAACCCGTTGCTCCCCATATCACCAGTGACAATATCAGCGTTGTGCCAATCGGATACTTCATCACGCAGATCTCCTCATGCGGTCAGGCGACCGATCCAACCGCGTTTGATCAGGCCGCCGCATATTTCCAGAACCCCCTGGTACAACGACAGGGTAATACCAATGACAAACAACGCCACCAATATTTTGGCCAGGTCGCTTTGATATAGTGCGATTCGAATACTATATCCGATACCGGCACCGGCTGCAATAAATTCCGCCACGATGGTTCCGGCCATGGCTAAGGTGGAACTGCCGGCCACCACCGTGGTCAGTTTCTGCATGTTCTCGAAAGCCCGGATCTTAACCTCCAATTGCCAACGCATTCGCCGGGTTTGGCGGTAAAAGTGCTCAATCTCGCCGACGGGCTCCGACATGATACCGATCACCGACAGCAGTATCGGGAAGTAGCAGATCATCGCCGCGATCAACAGGCGGGATAAGAACCCGTCTCCCAACAGGATAAAAATGATCGGCGCGATGGCCACGATGGGATAAGCCTGCACATTGTAAGCGGCAACTTTAATGAAGGAGCCGAACCAGGTAGTCCGGCGACCGGCGATTCCCACCAAAAGCGCCAAAAAGATAGAGACCAACTGCCCGATGACCGCAACTGTCAAAGTGTCCGTAACATCTCCCAGATAGCGTACGAGTTCTCCTTTCAGGGTCGTAAAGAGCAAACCCGGTCCGGGGATGACATAATCCGAAAGCCCTAATCCGTATTTAAGGGCAGCGAGAAGGGATACGGCTAAAAAATAGATCATCACAAATTGATACAGACGCCTAACTAACATTGACCATCTCCAACATGATCTGCTGAAGGTCGGGTAAATCCCTGGAATTGTCTTTTTTCAGATCCTGGCCTTGGATGGCAATGGCCTGGGGCGATTTATGAATATCTCTTAGCACCCAAATTTGATGGCAATACCGGGCGACCTCCAACACATTGTGGCTGATATAGAGAAATATCGTCCCGGGGAACATCTCTTTGATGGTTAAAACGATGCGACCGCGGGTCTGTTCGTCCACGTTTGCCAGGCTCTCATCCATAATCAGCATTTGAAAATCCTGAACCAGGTAGCGGAGCAGGTTAATGCGGTTTTGTTGTCCCAAAGACAGTTCATTGAAACGTTGCCCCACATGAGAGGTAAGACCAAATTGTTCCACAAGCGCATTTTTAAGCGCTATATTATGGCCGGGGGTGACGAGCTCCAAGTGCCTTCCTATGCTCGACCAGCCGGGGAGCCGTTCCTGATTGTGGGTATAAAGTATGGAGGTCATTGCCTCGGTTCGGATTTGGCCGGAGGCCGCGTTAAAACCACCGGCCAAAAGTCTTGCCAGAGAGGTTTTACCCACGCCGGATGGTCCAAACAGAGCATGGAATCCAGGCAGATCCAATCGGAGGCTAAGGTCACGCAGCACCGGAATCCGGGTGCCCGGATAGAAAAAATCGATATGAGAACACTCCAAGCGCATGAAAAGGTCTTTATTTCAGTCTAAAAGGATCATCGTGTGTATCATCCTCATAATTTTCAGTATATCAGGCTGCCGGGATTAAAGCCACGATTTGGGATTATGGATCAAATTTAGATTGTTCAATGATATCTAACACAAAGAACGGTGAATAACCAGCTCCCCGGCAGCAGCATCCAAAATACCGATCATTTTTACAATCAGGTGCCGGCTCGTGTGACATCCATGTTCGGGACTTTGAGGCTTTCGGTTTCGGCGGCTTTGTGGTAGATTAATTCAACCCCGCCGGATCGGATTTTCTGTTCTCAGATTTGCTGTTCCCAGAATCGCTGTTTATGTAAGCCTTAAAAAATAGACGATTGAATGTGGGAGATATGACACCATCGAAAACAATGATCGATTTTATAAGCAACATTCCCCTGTTCGAAAGCCTGAAACTTAAAGAGGTCGGGATTATCGCAACTTATGTCCAACGTCAAAAACTTAAAGCGGGGGAGATTCTTTTCAATCAATGGGACAAAGCCGAAAGTGTCTATTTCGTGGAGCAGGGCGCATTGGAGGTGTTGACCAAATGCGGGCCTGAAAAATATGAGGTGATAGCGACCCTTCGGCGCGGCCGATCCATCGGTGAAATGTCCCTGATCGATAATTTTCCACGCACCGCCACGGTTCGGTCAAAAGATGATACCGCCCTGGTCTGTATAACACGTGGCGCTTTCGAGGACCTGATGGAAGCGCATCATGAGCTCGGCATCAAAATCATTAAAGGGCTGGCACGACTTTTAGCCCAAAATCTGAGAAAAACCTCCAGCCGGCTGGCGGACAATATGCTGCCAATGGGGTGATTTTCTACTTTTTTGCCATCTTTTTTATGCAACTATGGGGTTTACTCTTTTCTTTCGCTATTGATCTTTCGCAGAAGGGAATCCAACTGCTCTTCGGAAACCATTCCCCATTCCAACAACACATCTTCGATACCGGCATCCATCAACCTGTCATTGCGCAATATATCCATGATGCTCTTGTTATTAAGACTGTAAAAGGTCTCTTTTAGAGTCAGTTCCTGCTTTTTCAGCACAGCAAATTCTTTGACGCTGGTGAAAATAATATGGTGGCTCAACAGAAAGTAAAAGGTTGCCAGGACAATACCGATCAATAAGTATTGTTTGAGCCGGTTTACCATCGTTTGCTCCTTTATTTGCCTAGCGCATTGGCAACTGCTTGCTCAAGTCCCTTTAAGGTTTTATCCCTCAACAATATCCCATTGACATAAACGGTGGGCGTGCCGCGCACACCGGCTTCACTTCCATTTTCGGCATCCTCCCGGATCTTGCTCATGGTCTGGGGCGCCTTCATGTCTTTTTCGAACTGGTCAGCCTTTAATTCCAGTTTTGAGCGAATCTCTTCTATCTTTTTATTACTGATTTTCTTGTACTGCTTAAAGAGCAGGTCATGGAATTCCCAAAATTTTCCCTGCTGATGTGCGGCAATGGTCGCTTGGGCCGCCTTGAGGGCGAAATTGTGACTGCGGATCGGAAAATGTTTAAACACGACTTTAACCTGCTTCGGGTATTTCTCCAGCAACTGCTCGAGTACCGGCACCAGCCGGGCGCAGTAAGGTCATTGAAAGTCGCTGAACACGGCAACGGTCACAGGGGCTGTCGAGGCGCCTTTAAAGGGTGATCCCTGGATATCGATATTCTCCGGCACATCGATGGTGATGGCCTGCATGGTTTTGCTGTCGCGCTTGAGCACAAATAGCAGATCTTCTCTGGCTCCCGCTTTGATCTGGAACACATCGGGACCCACATCGATTTTGCCTTTGAGTCGGCCACTGAAGGCATAGACCTCTATTTCGCCCTGTTTGTTCAAAATATAGACCCGCTGGCTCTTGGAGGCCACCACCATATCCAAGGGTTCGCTATCAAATTTAAGGGTTTGGTGGACCCGCCACTTTGTTTGGGAACTGACTGCCGGGCCTGACGGCATGGCCAAGATCAGCAGGGTCAAAACTCCAATCAATCCACGGTGCATATATCACCTCTCAAAAATATTATCGTGAGTGCTGCAAAACAGCTGACATCAGGGCCAGGGGAGAGCCTTCGACAATTCATCGGCGATTGTACCGCCCCGTTTTAGCTTTTTGCATTTAGCTTTTCCCCGAGGCGGCTGCTATGTTCGTCAGTGCAAACGATTCAGCAGCATTGCCCAAAAATACGCCATTATAACCGCCCCGGATATGGGAAGCAAGCTTATTGCCTTAATTATGCGCAAACAACGTGGCATATGAATTTACGGCGGGGGAATTTGACCCGGACGGCGGAATGTGAAATAAGAGGGCGGGTTGAAACAATGGTATAAAGTGGCGTGGTATCCGCTTGATGGGATGTTTTCACAGGCGGTGCTTTGCACCCGGTTACACCCGGACGATGCAACACTTGAAAATGTGAATTTATGTTTGCACGACCCCTAAAAGGGTGGTTGTTGATTTGAAAGGAGGGCATCCATGAAGGTAGACGGAAAAGAGATGCGCCCCATCTGGTTTGATGCACAGAGCCAGTACCCCCAGGTGATTGATCAGCGGCGGTTGCCTCACGAGCTCAAGACAATGACGCTGGATAGTGTGGACAAGGTCGTTTATGCCATCCAGCAGATGGTGGTCCGCGGGGCGCCTTTGATCGGAGCTACGGGTGCTTACGGTGTATGGGTGGCCGCAAAGAGCTCATCCGATGACGAGGATTTTCGCAACGCGTGCAGCCTCATCAGGCAGGCTCGACCCACAGCAGTCAACCTCGTTTGGGCTGTAGACCGAGTCCAGTCTAAGGTACTGGCGGTACAGGGGCGCGAATCACGAATGGCGGCAGCATTAAAAGAGGCCGGCCTGATTGCCGAAGAGGAGGCCGACAACTGCCGCAATATCGGTGAACACGGCGCACGGCTCATTGCACAGATCGCCCAATCAAAAAAAGGCCCCATCAATGTTCTCACCCACTGCAATGCCGGCTGGTTGGCTTGTGTGGAGTGGGGGACGGCCACGGCGCCGGTTTACGTCGCCCATGAGCAGGGTATCGATGTGCATGTATGGGTGGATGAAACCCGGCCGTTGAACCAGGGCGCCAGACTGACAGCATGGGAGTTGGGCAAAGGCGGTATCAAACATACTGTGATCACCGACAACGCCGGTGGTCATCTAATGCAGCGCGGCATGGTGGATATGGTCATCGTGGGTACCGATCGATCGACCTACACAGGTGATGTCGCCAACAAAATCGGTACCTACCTTAAAGCGTTGGCCGCCAAGGACAACGCAGTCCCTTTTTATGTGGCGTTGCCTTCTTCCACTTTTGACTGGCAATTGAGGGACGGGCTCAAAGAGATCCCCATAGAAGAGCGAGATCCTGATGAAGTTCGATTCACATCGGGCCTTACCTTAACCGGAATTGACCATGTGCTGGTGACGCCCAAAGAGAGCCCTGCCGGCAATTATGCCTTTGATGTGACTCCGGCCCGGTTGGTAACCGGTTTCATTACGGAACGGGGTGTGTGCGGCGCCAATGAGGCAGCCGTGTTGGACCTCTTTCCTGAGAAACGGTGATCGGTATTCGGTTGTGGGAAACCGCAACTTACCAATTGATCAACTATAAACAGGGCCCAGGGCCCGCCAGGAAAAGATATGCTAACTGAGTTGGAAAAAAAGGTGGTCGCCTCCATCCAGGGCGATATTCCCATCATAGAACAACCCTATGTCCAAATTGCCGCTGACATTGGAATCGACGAGGATAGTTTGCTCAGCATACTGGACGACTTAGTACGGCGTGGCGTGATCCGACGCTTTGGGGCGACACTGCGCCATCAAAAATCCGGATACCGGGCCAATGCCATGACCGCTTGGCTGGTGGAAGAAGACCGTGTTGAGGAAGTCGGCCATATCATGGCCTCCTTTAAAGAGGTCACTCACTGCTATCGCCGGGACCCGACCCCTGAATGGAAGTATAATTTGTACACCATGATTCATGGAAAAGATGAAGGCCACTGCCGCGATACGGCAGAAATGATGGCCCAAAAATCCGGAGTCCTCAACTACACCCTGCTGTTTAGCCGGCAAGAATTGAAGAAGACATCCATGAGGTATTTTTCCTCATTGTGAGATATAGACTTTCCAAGGTCGACCGACCGCACATCCTTTTGGTCAACCCCTGGATTCATGATTTTGCGGCTTTTGACGTGTGGGCCAAACCATACGGCCTTTTGAGTCTGGCCGCCGTGTTGCGGGCCCATGGCCTTAGGGTATCATTTATCGACTGTTTGGACCGGTTCCACCCCAATGTTCGGTCATCTGACCCCCATGCCCGCCATGGCAGGGGGCCCTATCGCAAACAAACCATTGCACCTCCCAAAGGCCTTGAACAGACCCGGCGTGCGTATAGCCGTTACGGCATCGATCCGGCATGGTTTCGGCACGACCTCAAGGCCTTGGATCGACCCGATCTGGTCATGGTGACCTCTTTGATGACCTACTGGTATCCCGGGGTGGTTGAGACCATTGCCGTGATCAGAGACATTTTAGCGGATGTTCCGGTGGTGCTGGGCGGTATTTACGCACGTTTGTGCACCGACCACGCCCGCAGCCATAGCGGTGCGGATGAAGTGGTTGTGGACAGGGGCGAATCACTATTTGATTTGACCAGACGCCACATCGGAATTGATGTCGAGCCGCAGTTTGATATTAACCGGCTGGACGCCTGGCCCTATCCTGGGTTTGATCTGCAGCGCCGGATCAGTTGCGTGCCTCTTTTGACGACCCGTGGGTGCCCTTATAACTGCGACTATTGTGCCTCGCACCACCTTGAGCCTAATATGACGAGACGTTCTCCCATGTCGGTGGTTGAAGAGATCGACCATTGGCATCACAAATACGGCGTCGTCGATTTCGCTTTTTACGATGACGCATTGCTGGTGGATGCCGAACATCATGCCATACCGCTTCTGGAAGAGATAATTAAAAAACGGCTGCCAATCTATTTCCACACCCCCAATGCCGTTCACATCCGGTCGATCACCAGCGGTGTCGCCCGTCTGATGAAACGTGCAAAGTTCCATACGTTGAGGTTGGGGCTGGAGACCGCCGCTTTTGAGACACGGGCGGATTTGGACAGCAAGGTGACCGAGGCGGAGTTCATCCGGGCCGTTGAACATTTAAAAGCAGCCGGTTTTGAATCGGCACAAATCGGCGCATATCTTTTAGTGGGTCTTCCGGGGCAGTCGATTCGCGCAGTGGAGTCTTCCATCAGGGTGGTTAAGGCATCCGGTATTACGCCGGTTTTGGCCTATTATACGCCTATCCCACACACTGCTTTGTGGTCAGACGCCGTGGCGGCGTCCCGCTATGATCTGGCCGCTGATCCGGTTTTTTGCAACAATGCCATATTTCCATGCCAGCGGGAATCTTTTTCATGGCCGGCGCTATCCCGGCTCAAACAACTGGTTCAGGCGTAACTGCTGTAAGGGGGATGAGCCGTTTGGCTCACAACAAGATCATGGCCCAGGCGCAACTATGCTGTTCGTTGCCGTGGCACGGCGGAGATGATGGGTGTATTGAGCATTAAAGCCGACAGCTCATTGTCCCGTGTAATATCCAGTTTGAGTCGATCTCGATCGATAACAAAATAGCGTGAAATTACCTCAATGATCTCATTTTGCATCTCTTTGAGGTTGTCATCGGATACTTCCAATCGGTCATAGACCAATGCGAACTGCAGCCTTTTTTTGGCAGTGACTTTGCTGCCGTTTTTACGGAATAATTTTTTCATGAATTCGTTTAGCATTTAATTGCTCCTATTTGCCGAAGCCTATCTTGGATCCGAATTTTTTCCAGAAAGATTTGGAAACACCAGGTACTTCAATGGGCAAATCGGGATGGCCGTTAAGGCGCATGGCGATTCGTCTGAACGCCTGCCCGGCCTTTGAATCCTTTTGCATCACAATGGGGGTGCCGCTGTTGGTGGATACAACGACCTGATCATCCGATTCCACCAGGCCCACCAGGTCGATGGATAACACATCGACCACATCTTGATGGCTCAGCATGTCCCCCCTTTCCACCATGGTCGGTACGATGCGGTTGACGATCAACTTGGGGGGAATTTGCTTGGCGTACAACAACCCGATCACTCGATCCGCATCACGAATTGAAGAGACTTCGGGGGTGCAGACAACCAGCGCTTCATCGGCCGCGGCCACGGCGTTTTCAAATCCACGCTCGATGCCGGCCGGGCAGTCCATAAGGATAAAGTCATACGATTTGCGCAGAATCCGGCAAACGCGGACCATATCTTTCGGGGAAAGAACGTCCTTGTTGTCACTTTGTGAGGCCGGGATCAAAAAAAGGTTTTCAATGCGACGATCCTTGATAGCCGCCTGCCGTACTTTACATTTGCCCCGGGCCACGTCCACAATGTTAAACACGATACGATTTTCAAGCCCCATGACAACATCTAGATTTCGAAGCCCGATGTCCATATCGACCACGACCACTTTTTTGCCCTCCATTGCAAGGGCTGCACCGATGGAAGCGGTCGCCGTGGTCTTGCCGACGCCACCTTTGCCTGATGATATTACAAACGTTTTTCCAAGCACGATTCACCTCTTTATTTAAGATAAGGTTGAAGTTTTTTCTGCTCAAAGACCCAGCTATCGAATAACGGGCCACGGAGTACGCTTGAACGGATTGGCCTCTAAATAATCATCCACGACAATGCCGCCGTTTTCAATATAGGCGTATTCAGGGGATCCCTGGCTGGCGGAAGGCAGGCCGGCGGCCACAATCTCACCGATTTTGATCTGCGTTGGCTGAAAATCGAGTGCCAGAATGATGGCATCCCCATTGTGGGGTTGACCCGCCGCGGCTGTTCCGCGCAAGCTTCCGATGACCAAAATGTCGCCCCCCGCTGTCAATTCGCAGCCGGGGTTGACGTCGCCCATGATAATTAAATGCTTTTTGGAGCTGACACTTTGTCCGGACCGCACGCGACCGGCTATGACCAGTGTGTCGCGATGGTGTTGAGATATTCTGTTATGAGAATTCTGCATCCTGAATCGATTTTTTTCGTCACTGTTTTTTCCCCTGGGTGTCGTAATCTCATTCAAATTAAAAGCCTCTTTCAGGTATCGGCTGATCTGCCGATAGCGCCTGGCGCTTTTCTGGTGTTGGCCGGTATCAATGACAACCCGTGTCGTGCTTGCCAGGTGTTTCAGGGGATCGAAAAGCCTATCCAGTTCGGCTTGGATGGACTCCAACGGTGTATCTGCAATGACGGTCACCCAGATGCTATCGCCGACCCCTTTGATACGTACGGAAGGCGTTTTTTCAATCATTGCTTTTAAATGTCGCCTTTTGGATAAAATGTTTATGTTTTTTTGGGTGGTTTTGGCCACATGTGCGCAGGAACAACGCCAGATAAGAGCTGTACCGTACGGCCATTACGGTCTACCATACTTAAAACACATATTGTGTGTCAACCCCGAATCACATCAATATATGGTGTTTTTTAAGATGGACATGGGTTTCAGCGGTTCTTTCACCTAAAACAGGACTTGGATGTTCTTTATCCTCGACACCATCTCCATAAGCTGGTTGGAGAGTTGTTTTGCAAACAGGTGGGCTTCCGGCGTCTGGCCGGCATCAAATTCGGCGGCAACACCGGCTAAACGCAGCTGAACAGGAATCTCTTTGACCATTAACGGCTCTTTGTGGAGCTGGTTTAACACCCTGCCCAATGCGAGTTTGGCTTTGGTGATATTTTGCATGGGCAAAAGCGCCACCACTTTATTCCGGCCGATTTGGCCAATGTAGTCCACATCACGGATGGTAGAGATGAGTTTGTCCAATGCTGCGGTCATCACGGCCTCTGAGGTAACCAGTGTTTTCAACGCCTCCATTTTCGGTGCGGCATTTACAAATGAAAAAGCCAGTGCGGAGAATGGAGCACTGTATCGATTGGCCCTGGCGATCTCTTTTTCCAGAATAAACATCAATTCACTGGGAGATAAAACACCTTCAGGCAGCTCAATTTCTTCTGCTTTGGCTTTCAGTCGCTCTTTTTCCAGGCTGATCTCGGTATGGATTTGGGAAAAGTTATTCTCTTCTATATCGCCTTTGTCTACTTTGCAGCGTATGGATTTCAAGATTTCAGCCAGCTCTTCATCGTCACCCACATTGTGCTCGATGGTCTGGAGTACGGTCAGGGGTATGATTTTTTCGCTTTTGACTGTGGCGGCCTGGTTTTGGAGCCAATCAACGCGCATTTTGTCGACAATTGAATCCATGCGCTCGTTGACACGTTCCTCCATGCGAAGCAGGACATCCTGGCCTACATCCAATTTGGCCAACTGTCCCAATACGGTTGATTCGACGTCTGATATGACGGATTTGAGGTGCTCGTCGCCAACTGCCCCATCAGTGTCTTTGGCGGCCTGGCTGGTCATCTGCTCGACATAATCAACTAGGATGTCCGCCAACGCTGATTCGTCTCCACCGCCTTTGCGAATTTCAGATGCTAAATAAATAAGCTTGGCGGCTTGTCCGGAATCCCCTTTAAGTTCTTTAATGAGCTCTTCACTGTCAACACCGATGGCCTCAGAACTTTCTTCTATAATTTGCGAAAGCTCTTCGTTTTGAAGATCTTGTTTCAACTCGTCAACGAGTTCCAGATAGTCGTCCGGCGCCATTCCACTATCAAACAGAGTCTCTTTGATTTTCGGGAGCAGTCGCTTCAATTCTTTGGCATCGGGTATCAGCCGCAAAATAATTTGGGCAAAACGTTTCGTTGTTATTTTTCCGCTTTCATACTCTTCTCGAATCAATTTGAGGATGACTTGATCGGTCAGCTCGTTAATGTTGTCAACGATGGCTTCTTCATTGGCGTAAGCGATGCCCAGGGCTTTTTGGGTTTGGATATCTTCAAAAAGCTGCTTTTTCATTTCAAATATGGCATCCGCCAGTGCTTCCAGGGAGATATCACCGCCTCCGTCAAGATGCTTGCGCACCTCCTGCTGCATCAAATCCAACTGATGCAACAGCATCTGGCCATGATGGGTGCTATCTTCATCCATGGAGGCGCCCATTTGCGGTGGCAATTCTGCGCTTTCGTCGCGGTTGTCAAGCCGCGCTGTCGTTGATGGCACTGCATCTCCGGCCGCACCACCGCCCCCGTCCACAGGGGCGTCCTGAACTATGCCGCCGGTTATACCCGTGTCACCAACCATTGCGGTTGTCCCGGCGCCGCCTCCACCACTGCCCGACCCTGGTAAGCTGGTGCCGTCGTCACCCGCCGCGCCCGGCGGGCTTGCGCCGCCGCCTGGTCCCGAAGCACCGGTTCCGGTGCCGCCGCCAATACCCACGGCTGGCTGGCTGGTGCCGGTGCCAATACCACCTCCAGTACCCACGCCTGGCTGGTTTGTACTGGTGCCAATACCGCCTCCGGCAGCCATGCCAAAATTCTCCCGATTACCTGTGGCGTCTTCTCCGCCGATTTTTCCGGCGCTGGCCAGGTCAGCTTCAATCATATTCTTAGAGACCTGACCGGGATTGTCCAGCAGACTTTTGATGTTCAGGGTATTTGTCAATTCATCCGCCAGGATGGATTCCAAGAGCATGTCCATAAATTTTTTGCGGCCTTCGCTGTCATCATCTTCCATTGACGGCGTGACCTGTTTGAGCACCTCCCGGGAAACGACCTGGTCATCCTCAGTTACTTTTTTATAGAGTACATGGTTGATCTTGAGATTGTAAGCTCCTCTTCTTAGCAGATCCTTTTTTATGGCTTCGGCATTTGTCGTGGATGTCATTGATGAGAAAATATCGATAAAGATATCTATTTCACTTGTTGTCAAGCCAGGTTCAAATGATATGGATTGAATGCCGTGGTTTTTGAATACCTGGGCAATTCTCTTGACATTTACACGGGGGTCGAGTTGTTCTTCATCCACATAGAATTGCTCCCGGTTTAAAATAAACACCACCGGTGAGATTGTTTGAAACAGCAGTTCCGACATTTTAAGAACTTCTTCTATGGCCCCTTTAACAATGGGATGACTTTTATGATACATTAAGCTGCGGTTGAGCATTAGCGCTACAGTGCGCCCGAATCTGGATAATTTATCTTTGGTTGTGCTTGTATCCATGTTGGCCTCTTCTCATTTAATGCTACTTTAGGTAGCGCCCCATATATTGTTCGATATCATTTCCAAATTCCCGGCAGGTCTTATATCGTCTCGCTTTGTTGTACGAGACGGCTTTCATGACAATTTTATCCAATGCCGGGTGTACCGCCGGATTTATCTCAGATGGTTTTTTTTGGAAAATACGATCTTGCAGCCTTAGTTTGATTTTAAGCAGTTTTAGTGCAGTGTCATAGGGGGGGTAGGGCAGTCGGCCGGTCAGTAGCTCAAATAGCATAACACCTGCCGCGTAGACGTCTGCACTGCTGTCTACAATGCTGGATAAAATCTGTTCGGGTGGCATGTAAGTGGGGGTTCCGACCATCACACGGGATTCGTTTCCGGACCCTTCATAGGATCTTGCGACTCCGAAATCTGTTATCATAGGCCGATGAGAGTGCTCCTCCAATAGAATGTTACCCGGTTTAATGTCCCGGTGGATAATGCCCAATCCATTGGCATAGTCCAGAGCATCCAAGACTTTCACAATGATGGTAAGAGACTGCTTAAGCGGGAGCATTCGTTTGGAGGGAACGACATTTTTACGAGCCCTTCGAATAAAATGAGATAGGGAAGCACCTCGAACCAGTTGCATGGTGAAGAATAAAAAATCGTCGGTTTCACCAACTTCATAGACCGGTATGATAAACGGATGCGACAGGAATGCAGCGGCTTGGGCTTCTTGTTGAAACAATTCTGAGATTCTGGATGTTAAGAACACCTTGGGTAATATTTTTACGGCAATCTGGCGTTTGAGTGTTTTTTGAAACGCCACGAAAACCACAGACATGGAACCCTGATCCAGTTTTCTGAGAAGAACGGAGGTGCCGACCTCCTGACCGATAAGGGGGTCGAAATCAAAGTTTTTTAAGTAAGCCACAAATATCCTCTAACATATTGTGAATGAAATTGGAGTATATAGTGAAACCGAAATATAGGCGGTTTGTCAATCGATATCCACCAGATTTTCAAAACCGGTTATCAGTTGCACTTCCTCCTTATGGCAATATAATCGGGTGTTTTTCTGCAATACATTAGGCCTGATATTGAACATATTGGAATGTCGTTGGTTTTTCCATCAAATATAGCCATCAAGAGGCGGTCGGCATCTCCAAAACCGCTTGTTTGAGCGCCTCGATCACCCCTTCGTTGGCTAGATCGGCATCGATTTCACCTCCAACGACTTGGTGAAATCGCTGGACGCTTTGCCTGTCGGCGCTATTGATCGGTGTCTGAATCATTTTCAAGCTGTTGTGCATCAAACCATAAATAACCATTGGTCCGAATTGAAGCTCGTCCGTGGTTGATGTTTCCGATTTTCCCCATATGTGGTGGTGGGGTGTCCGAAAGGTTTTGCCGGCTTTATCGAGCCCCAATAGCTCAGCAAAGAGGTTGAGAATTTCGACAACCCCATCAGCATATTTGTTCTTTAGCGCTTCAAGTCCATCCCGGGCCAAGGATTCGATATCCGCCGCGCCGTAGGACAGGTCCAACTGCGCAATCAACTCCTTGCGGATCCGCACGACGGTATCTGTTTTTCGACTCACCACAACATCTTTGTCGTTCAAAATCTTAATGGCATTTCGAATGGAGATCATCTCTTTTACCGTGGGGCTTTTGCGCATCCCCACATCTTCAACGGTGGTGTTGTAGATTTTGAGTTCATTGTCCAGAGCCAAGATATGACGATCATTGAGCAAGTAGAGCTCCAAATCCCGTTCTTTTTGCTTGCCATATGGGCCCATGTTCAGCAATTTTCGCATGGCATCGAGATCAATGCGCCGGGTGCTGTCTGCCGGAATGATCGAGCGGATGACCTTGTCGGCCAGTCGGTTGATTTGAATTTTTGTGAGCAAGTTTTCGCGAAATCCCATAACTCCCCGCTTTTATAATAATATGTGTTGTTTATAGAGGTGAATATGGTGGTCCTATTGACCTGACGCTGATAATTTTGTATATGATTCAGCTTATTTCGGCAATTCGTTTTTATATTCCTGAACTTTCACCTCTTCAAAACCCGATTCATCATCCAAAAACAGGGATGATGAGCAACTGCATGAGGACTTGCCTATGGATGATTTTGTAACACTGACTTACAACGGAGAGACTTTCAGACTGCCTGTGACTATTGGTTCCCAAGGTGAAAAAGGCATTGATATCACCCGTCTGCGGGCGGAAACCGGCTTTATCACCCTGGATCCCGGCTATGCCAATACGGGATCCTGCCAAAGCAGCATCACCTATATGGATGGAGAAAAAGGGATTCTGCGATATCGCGGTATCCCGGTTGACGAGTTGGCGGAAAAATCGACATTCAAAGAGACCTCCTATCTGTTAATCCATGGCCGGCTGCCTACCGCCGATGAACTGACGAAATTTTCCGTCATGCTCAACGACCACTCATTGGTGCATGAAGACATGAGAACGTTTTACAAGAATTTTCCCAGGGGTTCTCACCCCATGGGGATTCTGTCCGCCATGGTGAATGCCTTGCGCAGCTTCTATCCGGAACTGGAATCCTCCCAAGAGGAGATCGACATCACCGTGACCCGGCTCTTGGCAAAGATCAGAACCATGGCCGCCATGTCCTATAAAATATCTCGCGGGCACACCACGGTCTATCCGCGGCCCGATCTGGCCTATTGCGAAAATTTTTTGAACATGATGTTCGATACGCCGGTGAAACCCTACCGGCTGAAAAGGGAGGTGGTGCGCGCCCTTGAGGTGTTCTGGATATTACATGCGGACCATGAGCAGAATTGCTCCACTTCGGCGGTACGCGTTGTGGGAAGCGCACGTACCAACCTATATGCTGCAATATCCGCCGGGATTGCCGCATTGTGGGGGCCGTTGCACGGTGGCGCCAACCAGGCCGTGGTCGAGATGTTGACACAGATTCATGCAGAGGGCGATGGCTATGAAAAATTTATAAAACGGGCCAAAGATAAAAGCGATCCGTTCCGTCTGATGGGATTCGGCCATCGCGTGTACAAGACATTTGACCCGCGTGCCATAATTATGAAAAAAATGTGCGACCAACTCCTGGATGCTTTGAACATCGAGGACCCACTGCTGGATATTGCAAAAGAGTTGGAAGAGGTGGCGCTCAAGGATTCCTATTTTGTAGACCATCATCTATATCCCAATGTGGACTTTTACAGCGGTGTGGTCCTCAGGGCCATTGGAATCCCCACCAGCATGTTTACCGTGATGTTTGCTATCGGACGCCTGCCGGGATGGATCGCCCAATGGAAAGAGAGCCTGGATGACCCCAAATGGCGCATCAGCCGGCCGCGCCAAATCTATACCGGTCCGCAGGAGTGCCATTATGTGCCCATCGAGGATCGGTAGCGGCTAGGGGGATATACGTGGATGTGACTAAGCGGTCGCCTTTTCGGCAATTTAGAAGGGGATGTGGAATACCATATCCCCTTTTCCGGATTTAATGGGGTGAACTTGGGGCACTTACCAAGAAGTTTATCTATCCAGGCGGGTTAAAATTCACCCAAAGGCCTTGCAAACGTAAATGTTGCAGGTTCCACCACCAGAGTGTCCCACGCCTCGCCAATATTGCCGCCTAATGCGGAAAACGGTGAAGAGATAATGAAAATGCCAAATCCGGCAACCAATGAGACAATTCCCAAAGGTCTCACCAAGATACCGTCGGCGATCATCTCACCGGATGAGTGTGCCCTCATCCGATCTGCATGATCAGCTGCCACGGCATTTAAAGGCATTAGCAGCAAGGATAGTACGATCAAGGTTACCGCAGCTTGTTTTAAGAAAATTGGCATGCATCCTCCTTCATGACTTCGAGTGCACTTTTGGGTTTCAGCAATCTTGCGGGATCTGCGGCGGATTCGAGATAGAGAGCAGATCACATCAGCAAGATCTATTGCCTATATCAAAGGCGGTATAAGCACTATAACTTATAACAGGCCACCTGCATCGATGCAACATTCCAATTGTTGTTGGACGCAGCTGTTGTTGGAACCCTAAGCTGTGTAGAACCTACTATGGGGTAGATAGCCTGTCCGTAAAGGTGATATATAGGGCATTTTGGTTACATCAAGGAGATATTTACCCATGGGTACCAGGGCTTTTAACGCGAGGGTGGGTGGGACATGCAAAATCGATCCCCGGACAGCGATGATCAGTTGACCCGTTTGCTGGATGTGGCGATTCCTTTACCGGTACATCAAGCCTTCACCTATGGTGTGCCGGAGGATCTCCATGCCGCCGCGGGGGTGGGAAAGAGGGTATTGGTACCTTTCGGCCGCCGCCGTCTCACCGGCTATGTGTTGGGCATTGCTTCCCAAGCTCCCAAGGCGGCCCCTGTCAAAAACATCCTGGAGGTACTCGATGACCGGCCGCTGTTTCCCGAGGCCATGGTCCCTTTTTTCCAATGGGTGGCCAACTATTATTTGCACCCCATTGGTGACGTCATTGCGACGGCACTGCCCAGCGGCCTGACCGTGGCGGAACTGTCGCTATATCAACTAACTGAAGCCGGCCGCAGGACGTTGAAAGAGGGCAAACTTGAAGCTTCGGCCCGGCAGCTGTTTGAAGCGATGGATGGCCTGGGACGCAACTTCTCATTTTTATCTAAAAAGTCCAAAGGTGAGCTGAGCCGTTCAAAGTTAAACAGATGGATCTCCAGGGGGTGGGTCGCCCGATATACAGCGTTGAAAGGGGACCGTACGCGACCCAAGACCCAGCGGTTTGTCAAGCCAGCCCCTTTTGATGGCGAAATCACCCGTATTTCAACCCAGCGAAAAACCATCCTGGACGCCCTGGAAACCAACGGCGCAATGTCTGTGCAGGAACTGAAAACCATTGTCCCCACCGCCGCCAATCTGGTGCGCGCCATGGCAAAGGATCAGCAGGTCATATTTGAAGATCGCACGGTTTACCGTGATCCCCTGGG
>JASFKE010000003.1:0-20303 GCA_050118795.1 Desulfobacteraceae bacterium
AGGATCTGTAGTAGGGTCGGGCAAAAAAATTCAAGAGTCTGAGGGCTCCAGAGTCAAGGCGTCCGGGTGCGCCGGTGTAGCAGCCGCTACTGCAAGCCCCCGGCAACGCAGGATCTGTAGTAGGGTCGGGCAAAAAAATTCAAGAGTCTGAGGGCTCCAGAGTCAAGGCGTCCGGGTGCGCCGGTGTAGCAGCCGCTACTGCAAGCCCCCGGCAACGCAGGATCTGGAGCCCTCAGGCTCTTGAATTACCAGGTGGGGGGGGAGTTGGCCCATATCACAAGCGTCCGCCCCTCAGCAATATTGGTGCACTTATGCGGTTTGGTAGAATCTAAAATGATGCTGTCGCCGGTCTCCAGGATATAGGTATCGTTTCCGCTAGTGACCTCCAGGGAACCTTCCAGGATAAAACCGCACTCTTCGCCCTCATGGGAGTACATTTCACCGACCGAGGCGCCCTGCTCAAAGACGTTATAGATCATTCCGATGCGGTGTTTTGAGGGCTCCGGCGTTAATAAATAGTAGGTGACACCGCTTTGTGTCTTTAGGAATTTACGTCTGCCGGCTCGGACAACCGGATCCGCTAACGGCTCATCATCAAAGAAAGTGCTCATGGGCACTTTCAGGGCTTTGGCAATGGCCATCAAAGAATTGACTGACGGGTTGGCCTTGTTGTTTTCAATTTGGCTGAGCAGGCTGCTGGTTACACCGGCTTTGGCTGCTATTTCTTTGATGGTCACTTTTTTGTCTGTTCTGATTTTCCGGATAATATCGCCTAGCATGTGAATTCCTTTTAGCGCGGTTTTGGCAGCATTAGTAATTAATATTGGTTTAATATTCAAGCTTATTAATTAATATTCTTAACTTAAGCAGTGGGAACATAAATTGCCGTAAATATAAAATAGAAATATATAAGGTACTTATGAAATATGCCAAGATAACAAAGTTAAAAGTCATAAAATAAAATTAAATAGTATTTAATTTTATCTTGACATCCAATGACCTTTGTACCACTATACCAATTGAGTTTTTTTATGTGTCATCCAATCTCAACAAAGCCAGGCATCCCACAAGCGTTTTCTGGTGTCGAGGCCGAACTAATTAAAAATAAAGGAGGCTTAACAATATGGATCGCAAGAATTGGATAACAACTGAATATCCGGAGATCGTATTTGAAGACACTACCGTCGGGCGTCTAAAAAAAGAGATCTGGGATGCCGACGAGCAAAAGCTCGATGCCATACTGGCAGAATACGAGATTCCTTCGCCATCGGAATTGGGCAAAGCCGGGACCTATATCCAGAACACACCTAGGGTCAAGTGCATTGAAAAGAGACTCAAAAACGATATTGTCTTTCTGCCCATCGGTTGCTCGGAAAATCATGGCATGCATGCCAATACCGGTCTGGATACCTTTATGGTTACCCAGATTCTGGAAGGCCTTCGCCGGTTCACTGCAAAACAGGGCCATGAGGTCAACCTGGCCTTCCCTCCCTTGAATTATGGCGGGCATCCCTACCATCACATGGGAATGCCCGGAACCGTCATCATCCCCAAGGAGGTGGTTGAAGAGACGTTGATCTATACCATGTTGGGTCTGTGGAACGACGGATACCGTAAAATTATCATGATCAACAATCACGGCCACTTATGGATGCTGGAGTCGGCCATTCAGGAGTTCATGAAACGGTTCCAGCTGCCGGGTATTTTTCAGGTTCTGGATTGGCATCGGGCGGTGCGTGAGTTTTTTATGCCGGTTGAGCGGGACGACAGCCTGGAAACCAATTTTGTCCACGCAGACGAGAGCGAGACGTCGGTGGCCCAGTTGATGTTCCCCGAAATGGTGGATATGAGTGTTGTCGAGGACGCCGAGGGCGAACAGTTTCTGCCGGAAGGCCATTTCGATACCTCCGTCGATCCGCTGCGGCGCCCCCACCGATGGTCTGAAGGCGAGGGCCATTTTGCCATCGAGCGTCACGCCACGCCCGAAGGTGTCGTGGGCAAGCCGACGTTGTCCCATCCCCGCAAAGCCAAGCGGCCCATTGCGGCCATTCTCAAGTACCTGACGCTGCTGCACGATCAGATTCTGGAAACCTTTCCCGCCGGAACGGTGCCGCCGGTGGAAAAAGTCACCCTGCGGACTCCGGAAGAGCTGGCGCCATTTTTAAAAGAGCCGTTCAGCGAGGGGTGGAAATCGGTATACGAACTGCCCCATATCGGTCCGTTTCACAAATTATAGCCTGATTGGTCAGGATTGCACTGCCGAAATGACGACAGTGCAATCCTTGACCTCCTGTGGGCTTGAGGGGCAAAGAGCGGTCGGTCGTATCAGCAGGATACCCATCGCCCGTTGGCTTGGCTGGATTGGATCACACTGTGGATGAAGCGCACGCCCAGCAGGCCATCTAAAGCGTTGGGGAAGTGGAGGGCCAGGGGATCGGCTTTGGTACCGGACCTGCGGGCAGCGATGGCTTCAGCCGCGTCACTGTAGAGATTGGCGAATCCTTCCAAAAAACCCTCGGGATGGCCGGCCACCATGCGACAGGCTCGGGCTGCCAGGGGCAGCGTCCCGGGTCCGTTGGCAATCCTTTTTTGGGGGGGACCGTGGAGGGGTTTGAAGGTCAGGATTTGAGGGAGCTCCTGAACCCATTCCAGGCTTGCCTTGGCACCGCTTGCCCGGATTCGCAGATAGTTCTCCACGCCGGCAGCCGCCTGGGTGACCCACAATGTACCCCGGGCGCCATTGTCAAACCGCAACAGCGCCCCGGCGTAGTCCTGCACTACCTGGCCGGGTAAGATGCTGCCGGCCTCGGCAGCCACTTCGACGACTTCCAAGCCGGTGATAAAGCGCACCAGGTTGTGGGCATGGCTGCCGATATCGCCCATCACCAGGGAGGGCCCGCTCCTGGAGGGGTCATAGCGCCAGGGCAGTTTGCCGTCGGAGCAATGGGGGGTGTTTTCATCAGCCCCGGCGCCCTGCACATACTCCACCTGCACCAAGCGGATCGCGCCCACCTGGCCCGCCATGACCATGGCCTTGGCCTGACGCACCATGGGGTAGCCCGTGTAGTTGTGGGTCAAACAAAATACCAGACCGCTATCTTCCACCTTGCGGTGCAATTTCTTGGCGTTTTCAAGGGTATTGGTCATGGGTTTGTCGCAAATGACATCAAAGCCGCGCTCCAAGGCGGTCACGGCATACGCGTAGTGGGTGTCATTGGGTGTCATGATGGCGACGACGTCGGCACCCTCGGGCCGGGAAGCTTCCCTATCCAACATTTCGGTTACGTTGGTGTAGGCGCGCTCGGGGACCAACCCGATTTCCAAACCGTATTTTTGGGCCCGTCGGGGATCCGATGAGAGCACCCCTGCGACAATTTCGTAGCGGTCGTCAAGCCGCGCGGCATGGCGGTGCATGGCGCCGATAAAAGAGCCGGGGCCTCCGCCGATCACCGCCAAGCGCAAACGGCGGCCCAAGGTGGTCATAACGGGATTGAGTGTCATTTTGCAGGTTGCTTCCGGGACAAAATACTAGAGACACGCTCCATTCAATTCGGCGGACAGATCTTCCAACTCCTTGCCGCCGGCCATCAAGGTTTGCAGTTCTTCAATGGAAATCTCGTCCTTTCGGTAAGTTCCCAGGGTTTGACCACGGTTGAGAACCGTAAAATGATCGCCGACGGCATATGCATGGCGAACATTGTGAGTAATGAAGATGACCCCCAGCCCTTTTTGTCTGACCGCATGGGTATATTTTAACACCATTGATGTCTGGCGTACCCCCAGGGCCGATGTTGGCTCATCGAGAATCAGGATCTTGGCGCCAAAATAGACGGCGCGGCCGATGGCCACAGTCTGGCGTTCACCCCCTGAAAGGGTGCCGACAGCTTGGTTAGGGTCGCGAATATCGATACCGATATTTTTCATCTCGCGCTTGGTAACCTTGTCGGCAAACTTGAAATCAAAGAGGCGCAAAGGTCCGATACGACGTATCGGTTCCCGGCCCATGAAAAAATTGCGTCGTATCGAGATCAGTGGAATCATGGCCAAATCTTGATAAACCGTTGCAATGCCGCATTTCTGGGCATCACGCGGGCTATTAAAATTGACTTGTTGGCCGTCGATATAGATCTTGCCGCTGGTTGGTTTGTGGACTCCCGACAGGGTCTTGATGAGGGTCGACTTGCCGGCGCCATTATCGCCTAATAAACACAGCACCTCTCCGGCATTGACGGTGATCGAAACGCCTGCAAGCGCAATGACCTTGCCGAAATGTTTAGTGATATTGTCAACTTCGACTAAGGGGGGTGTTTCCATCTTTCTCCTCTACTTCTCTCCGGTGATCATTTGTCTGATGTAACTGTTGAAAATTACGGCAACCAGTAAAATCACACCTAAAAATACGCGAAACAACGACGATTCAACGCCCGCAAAATAGAGGCCCTGCTGGACCACTCCGAAAATGAGCGCTCCCAGGGCGGCCCCGATGACCGAGCCATAACCACCGGTGAGCAATGCCCCGCCGATAACCACCGAAATGATGGCTTCAAATTCTTTTAAAAGCCCGCGGTCGGCGGCTGCCGAACCAAACTCCATCACCTGGCAGGTGGCAAAGATGGTGGCGCAAAAGGCGGTAAACATAAACAGAATGATTTTAACCCGATTGACCGGAACCCCCATATACCGGGCCGCCTGGCTGTCACCACCGGAGGCAAAGATCCAGTTGCCGAATTGGGTTCGCTTCAAAACGAAATGGCTGATGACGATCAAAGCCAATGCCCAGATAATCAGCGCCGGTACTCCCGGGACCAACGGGCTGCCGTCGGCATAGGATCCGAAAACACCGATCTTGGCCAGCCATTCGCAAATGCCGTCGAACAGAGTGCCGCCGAACAAAGGCGCCAGCCAATCCCCTTCGGCCGCCTTTTTGACGCCGCCGATAATGGTCCGGCGGGTAAACAGAATTGAGAGCCAGATGGTGAGCCCGCGTAAAATGTAAAGAAAAGCAAGCGTGACGATAAAGGAGGGCAATCCGGTACGAATGACAATAAAGCCGTTCAGCATGCCCAGCGCCAATGCGCAGCCAAAAGTAAAGATGATACTAATCCACATCGGCCAGCCATAGTGAACCGACGTAATGGCCATGACCGTTCCGGCAAAGCCGATCATCGAGCCCACCGACAGGTCGAATTCACCGGCGATCATTAACAGGCATGCACCCACCGCGATTATCATAAACTGGGCCGATACCGTGGCCCAGTTCATAATTCCGTCGGCGGCGAACATCCCCGAATCACGGGCAATCGCGAAAAAAAACACAATGACGAGAATGGCCCCGCAGATCGCGCCTAATTCAGGCCGGATCAGCGCCTGGCGAAATGCCGATATTTCTTGAACACGCTCATCCTGTATTGGATTATTGGGTTGTTCAGTTGTGGAAGCTGTGTCCCCCTTGTTTAAAGACCCAACCACTTCGGACATAATCTCCTCCTTAACTTGCCGCCATTGGGTATCTATCGCTGGCAGTACGATCTAGCCGAAATACAAATTGAGCGGTCATTTCAACACCGGTAACTGACGAGTGATACGCAACATTCCGACTGACGTAACAACCGAGTAACTGGTAGAGAAAGCAGTACCTTCTTGCAGATCTTTAAGGCGGCAAAGGTGAAAGTGGCCCGAAAGAGCAGCCCCGTTCCGGGCCACCATATGCCAGCTGGTTTTTTGGCAATTATGTCTATTAACGGTATTCGCCGGCCAATTTTTCTACCATGGCGATGTTTTCTTTGGTCACAAAACCCGGTCCCGAGTTGATGTTGTTGCCCGGTACCACGCCGTAGCGTGCCAGGTTGGTCAGAATGACCACCGGCAAATAACCTTGCAAATAAGGCTGTTGGTCAATGGCAAAGGCGATGGTGCCGTCCTTAACGGCTGCGGCGATCTCACCGGAAAGGTCAAAGGTGCCGAAAAAGACCTTGCCCTTGAGTCCCATGGCATCAACCGCAGCCAGTGTGGGATGGGCCGAAGTGGGTCCCAGCGTGATAATGCCGTTGGTACCCGGGTTTTTCTTCAAAAAGGCCATAACCCGGTTTTTGATTTCGCCCGGATCCTGGCCGGCATCGATCATCATGCCTTTCAGCTCGACACCAATTGCATCAGCGTAACCTTGGCAACGCTCCACTGAGGCGGGATTGGTGATATAATGATTGACGCACAAGCATTTATCAACGCCTGCGGCCTTGGCGCGTTTACCGGCCCCATTGCCTGCAGCATACTCGGGTTGACCGACATGCAGCAGCGCTCCCAATTTCGCCGACTGTTCATGGGTACCCGAATTAATGGTGATAACGGGAATACCTTTTTTAACCGCTTTGTTGATCGGACCGCTCAAAACGTCAAAGTCGGCGATAGTAACAATGAGTCCATCCGGTTTGGAGGCCACGGCTTGTTCTACGATACGCGCCATATCGGCCAAATCGCCCGTGGCGGGGTTGCGATACTCCACCTTGACATCCATCTGCTCGCCGGCAACTTTGATGGCGTTTTTAATCGTATTCCACCAAGAGTCGGAATCGGGTGCATGGCTCACCAACACAAACCGTTCCCCCTTTGCGCAGGCAGGATTAACAGGTCCGAAAAAACCAAGCACCATTACAACAGCCAAGCTAATTAGCGTAATCCTTTTAAGTGTCGACATCACACAGCTCCTTTCTTTAAATGTAAATAAAAAGATTTTGTCCAACTCCTATCCATCTACCCCAAAAATGGGGATAACTAAGCATATTCAACGAAAAGCTGAGCCCGATATATAATGCAAACGTTTGCAATGGGCTTGAAAAGAAACATTCAGAGCATGTGCGCTGAAAACAGACGGAACAATAATCAATTCGATATATCATTTCTACGTTTATCGATCGACGCGGGCCCCGCCGCCGCCGACGATTTTCTCGACTTCTTTTAATGAAGCCATTGTGGTATCGCCCGGGGTGGTCATGGCCAAAGCACCATGGGCGGCGCCATAGTTCACCGCGGTTTGCGGATCGCCAAAGGCCATAAAACCGTAAATCAGCCCGGAAGCAAAACTGTCACCGCCACCCACGCGATCAAAAATTTCCAGATTGTCGCGCATTGGTGCTTCGTATATCTCTCCTTCCGCCCAGCTAATGGCCCCCCAGTCATTAATGCCGGCGGTTTTAACGGTGCGCAGCGTGGTGCCGGTCACTTTGAAGTTGGGGAACTGACGGACCGCCACGTTTATCATCTTTTTAAAACCCTCCACCTGTAAGTTCGAGAGATTTTCATCGACACCTTCGACTTCGAATCCCAGACAAGCGGTAAAGTCTTCTTCGTTTCCGATCATGACATCGACATATTGGGCCAGATTCCGGTTTACTTCCTGGGCTCGCTCCTTGCCGCCGATGGCTTTCCATAATGACGGGCGGTAGTTTAGATCGTACGAGATAATGGTGCCATGCTTCTTGGCACAGATCATCGCTTCTTCAATGACTTCGGGAGATGTTTCCGAAAGGGCCGCGAAAATACCGCCGGTATGAAACCAGCGGACACCGATCTTGCCGAAAATTTTCTCCCAGTCGATGTCCCCTTTTTTAAGTTGGGCGACAGCCGTATGACCGCGATCGGAGCATCCCAAGGCGCCGCGAATGCCAAAACCGCGTTCGGTAAAGTTCATCCCGTTACGCACGGTCCGGCCGATGCCATCGTAATCCACCCATTTAATAAACAATGGATCGACGCCGCCTTGCAAAATAAGGTCTTCAACCAGACGCCCAATGGGATTGTCCGCAAAAGCGGTGACAATAGCCGTGCGTCGGCCGAAACAGCGACGCAGACCGCGCGCCACATTGTATTCGCCGCCGCCCTCCCATACACGAAACGTACGCGACGTGTGAATGCGGTTTTCGCCCGGATCCAGGCGCAACATCACCTCGCCCAGAGATACCAGATCGTACGTGCAACTCTCTGCGGATTTAATGTTTAAAACTGCCATGGTGATATTCTCTTTCTATTTGTTCTCGTTGTAAAGGTTTTTTACTAAAGTTACTGCTTCGCGCGTCAGGCTGGTTATCCGGTCGAATTGTTCATCGGCAATGAGTGCGGAGGTAACCATCCAACTGCCACCGCAGGCCACGACACTGGGGTGCTTTAGATATTGGACAACGTTACCGGTATTAATTCCGCCCGTGGGAATAAACCTGGCCTTGGTGTAAGGGGCACTGATCGCCTTTAATGTTTTAATACCGCCGAGTGCTTCGGCCGGGAAGAACTTCAACATCTCGAGCCCCATCTCCATGGCGGCCTCGATATCGGTGGGAGTGGCCACGCCGGGAGTCATCGGAATGTTTTGTCCCAGGCAGTAACGCACAACTTTGGGATTAAAACCGGGAGCCACAATGAACGTCGCTCCGGCATCGATGGCCGCTTTGGCCTGATCCACGGTTAATACCGTACCGGCACCCACCAGCATGTCTCCCCGTTTGGCCAAATTGCCAACCGCATCCTGGGCGGCAGCAGTGCGAAAAGTAATCTCGGCACATGGCAACCCGCCGGCAATCAACGCATCAGCTAGCCGATCACTATGGCCGGCATCTTGGATCGCAACGACAGGTATAAGTTTCATCTGCGTAATTTTATCTAATGTATTTTGCATTATCAGCTCATAAGGTCATTATTTTCATGGGCAGCCCAGCCGTTGTGAAATTTTGCGGGCTGTTTCCACTACCAGATTTTTCATAGACCGCTTAGCAGTATCGAGCGTCACTCGAACGGATGGCGCCGATACGCTGATAGCCGCAATAACCTCGCCATCGATATTATTAATTGGTGCCGCCACGCAGCGGACCCCTTCGCTATGTTCCTCATTGTCGAGGGCGTAGCCCGCCTTTCTCACCCCATCCAGATGGGATTTGAACGGTTCGGTTTGCGTTATGGTGTGCGCGGTGCGTGAGAACAGACCTTTTTGTTCGATAATGCGATCGATCTCTGTCGCCGGTAAACCGGCCATAAAAACTTTACCCACCGCTGTGCAGTGCAGCGGCGCTCTGTAGCCCAGTTTGGACGACATGTGCAGCCCCTCACGGTAAAGCTGGATTTTGTCAATATACAAGGCCTCGTCGTCGTCCAGCACAACCAAATGGGTGATCTCGTTGGTTTTCTGCGCCAATTCAAGAAGATAGGGCCGCACCTCTTTGCGCAGATCGATCTGGTCCAACAGCTGATTGCCTAAAACGGCCAATTTGAAGCCCAGTTTGTATTTGCGATCTATAGGATCCTGCTGGACATAATCGAAATAGGCCAGCGAAGAGATCAATCGATGGGTTGTCCCTTTGGGTAGATTCACCATCGCTGCCAGTTCGCCGAGACTAAGCCCTTGTTGAGCACCGCTAAGATTTTCCAACAGCTGGTTCACCCGTTCAATGGTTTGGACCAGATTCGCCGGCGGTTTGGCATCCTTGTGTTGTTTAAAAGGCGGGTTCATTTTTCAAAATAGTACCGAGACAGTTTGTGCGTTTCGTATTAAGAAACGATGTTTCTTTATGGGATATGAATTTCTAACATTCGGGAAACATGGTGTCAAGAAAATTTTAAACGTTTACGAAGTTTCATTATACATATGAAACATCCACCGGTCGGTTTTCATGATACGACTTAAGGGCGTCCAGACCCATCAATACGGATATTTTACCGTCAAGGCCACCTACCGAGGGTGGACGATCTTCGTGGATGCATTGGATGAAATCTTTTGCTTCGGCAATATAGGCATCTTGGTAGCGATCCATGAAAAAGAAGTAGGGCAAATCCCTGCCAACCTGTTGACCGGAGTAGTATACGGCCGTATTGCGGCTCGGGTTGTCGACAATCACACATCCCTTGGAACCGAAAACCTCTACCCGCTGGTCATATCCGGACACCGAGCGCCGGCTGTTGTCGATGGTGCATAGTGCACCGCTTTGATAGGTAAGCGTTGTAACGGCGGTATCGACATCTCCGGCTTGGCCGATGGCCGGATCCACCAGGCAGGTTCCTGTAGCAAAGATGCGCTCTACTTCCTCATCCAGCAAGAAGCGGCACATGTCGAAATCGTGGATGGCCATATCCAGAAAGAGTCCGCCCGACACTTTCACATAGTCGATGGGCGGCGGTTCGGGATCCCGGCTGGTGATGCGCACGATTTCGGGTGTGCCGATGCGGCCCTCGGCCACCAGATCCCGCGCCCGCTTGAAGTTGGGGTCGAAACGGCGGTTGAATCCCACCTGCAGTTTGACACCGGCCTGATCGACGGCGGTCAGGGCTGCATCGATTTTTAGAGGATCCAGATCGATGGGTTTTTCACAGAAGATGTGTTTGCCTGCCGCTGCTGCCTGCTGGATAAAATCGGCATGGGTGTCGGTGGAGGAGCAGATAAAAACCGCATCGATATCGGGATTGTCCAGGATGGGGCGATGGTCAGTATAATGAGACGCAATGTCGAGCTGCCCCGCGCATGATGCGGCAGCATCGGCAATCGCGTCGGCAATGGCAACCAGATTCGCCTGTGGAACGCGCGATTTGATGGTTTCGGCATGCAGCCGTCCAATACGCCCGGCACCGATAACGCCGACATTAATCTTGGTTTGCATAGTGGTTTCCTTTCTTTATAGCGTCACACCGGTTTTGAATATGGCGATTTGACGCGCATTGAGGCGTTCATTTTTCGTATGCAATTTGCCGGAAGCAATCCGAAGAATTTTTTCGAGAAATTCTTCGGCCAGCGGTTCCATAGCCTCCCCGGCAAGCAAACGGCCGGCGTCAAAATCAATCCAGATTTTCTTTTTCACAGCCATGACGGAATTGGAGGCGATCTTCAGCGTCGGTACCGGACCGCCGAAGGGGGTTCCCCGTCCGGTGGTGAACAGGACGAGTTGGGCGCCGGCGGCTGCCAGCGCGGTGGTCGATACCATATCATTGCCCGGGCCGTTCAGAAGCATCAAACCATGACCCGAGATTTGTCGGCCATAAGCAAACACATCCGTCACCGGGCTGCGGCCGCCTTTGCGGATACAGCCCAAGGATTTCTCCTCCAGGGTGGTGATGCCGCCTTCCTTGTTGCCCGGGGAAGGATTTTCGTATACCGGCTGGTTGTGTCGTAAGAAGTACTCTTTGAAGTCGTTGATCAAGCGGACAATCTTGTGAAACGTCGTCTCATCTTTGGCACGATTCATTAAGATGGTCTCGGCGCCGAACATCTCTGGCACCTCGGTCAAAACAGCGCTGCCGCCCGCAGCGATAATGCGATCGGATATCTCTCCCAACAGCGGGTTGGCAGTGATGCCGGAAAAGGCGTCCGAGCCGCCGCATTTTAATCCCAACACCAGTTTAGCAGCCGGCAAACGCTCGCGCTGAGCACGCGCTGCGTGAGTTGCCAATTGCTCCAACAATGCCATGCCTTGGCCGATCTCATCTTCGATATCTTGCAGATTGTAGAACTTGACGCGCTGGGTATCATAGGGTCCGATAACTTTTTTGAAAGCATCGATCTGGTTGTTTTCACAGCCGAGCCCCATCACCAGAACGCCGCCCGCATTGGGATGATGAACCAGAGCGGCCAGGAGCTGCTGTGTGGCCTTCAAGTCACCGCCGAGTTGGGAACATCCAAATGGATGGGCGAAATGATAGACGCCGTCGATAGTGCCGCCGCTGAATTGGGCATTGGCCTCGGCGGCAAGCATTTCGGCGATGGAATTGATACAGCCGACCGTAGGGATGATCCATAGCTCGTTTCGAATTCCGGCTCGACCGTCTGGCCGCAGGTATCCCTCGAACGCATATGCAGATTCGGTTTCAAAGGCAGGCGGTGGGGCAGGTTGATAGCTGTAGTCCTTTATTCCCTGCAATGCACTTTGCATGTTGTGGGCATGAATCCACTGGCCGGCTTGGATCGGCTGGATGGCCCGGCCGATGGTGTGGCCGTATTTCATCACCGCATCGCCGGTGTTCATGTGGGCGAGTGCAACCTTATGGCCTTGCGGGATGGGCTCCTGGGCTGCGATCTGCTCATGGTCGATGCGGATAGACTCGCCTGTATCGATCCGACCGAGAGCTATAGCGACGTTGTCCTTGGAATCGATCTGCAATATATTGGCGTTACCGGTCATGGTGCTGCTTCGTTTCTTTCAACAGTCGGACCAGGGCCGCGGGCATTCCGTTGGCAAGAATGGTTTGAATCGATTGCACTGCCCGCGATGTCAGACCGGGCAACGTATTCAGATCCATTCCCCAGAACGGAATATGGGCCAATACCCGCTTGACCATTGATTCAAGTGCGCCGCCATCCGTCGGGTGCACATCGGCCCAGGCGTTGTAAAAAAATTGCAATACCTTATCATCGTCGCAGATCAGGTAGCTGCCCTGGGGGCGCTTTGCCTGCAGCCGTCCTTTTTGCCACTGCGATGCTTTATAAAAGACCATCAGAGCCGCCAGCGAAAAGCTCAACACGGGCGGTGCCGAACCCTTTTCGGCAGTATAGTCGATGATGGAGGGCAGGCAGCGGGTTTTGAATTTGGATACGCTGTTGAGCGCGATATCGGCCCATTGGTGATGAATATAGGGATTTTGAAACCGTTCAAGCACGCCGTCGGCAAACGTGCGCTTTTCCGTTTCCGGCATGGGTAGCACCGGCAGGATCTCTTCAAAAAGGCCCCGTCGCAGAAACCGGCTCACCACGTCATCTTCCACCGCCGCTTTGACGGTGTCCAATCCAGAAAGAAAGGCTGCGGCAAAGGTCATGGTGTGGGCGCCGTTGAGAACACGCACTTTGCGCTCTCTGTAAGGTTTTAGGTCGTCGGTCCAGATCACATTGAGACCGATCTCGGCCAGGGGAAATTCTTCTTGAAATCGCTTGTCGCCTTCAATCACCCACAAGTGGAAAATCTCGCCGGTATCCACCAGGTGATCCCGATAGCCCAAGGTACGGTCAAGATGATCCATATCATCTTTGGGATATCCGGTGACGATGCGATCCACCAGGGTATTGAAAAAGTGGCTGTGTCGCTGCACCCAGTCCGCGAACGCATCGGGCAGCTGCCATTGCTGCGCCAGGCGAAGAACAATCGTACGCAGGTTGCTGCCGTTTTGGTCGATCAGTTCGCAAGGAAAGATCAGCACTCCTTTGCCGGGATCGGCCTGGAAGTAGGTGAAGCGTCGATATAAAAACGAAGTCAATTTGGCCGGAAAGGAGACTTGAACCCGATCCGGGGTAAATGGCTCATCGTTATAGACGATACCGGCTTCGGTGGTGTTGGAGACAACGATTCGCAGGTCCGGGTTTTCGGCACACTGCAAAAACTGAGACCATTGGGTATAGGGATTCAATCCCCGGCTGATGGATGAAATGATCTCTTTTGATTCGACGGTCCGACCGTCCGACAAACCGCGCAGGATCAATGTGAACAGGCCGTCCTGCGCGTTCAAGGTGTCGACAAGGCCGTGCTCGATGGGTTGGACAACCACCACGCGGCCGTTGAAAACCCCCTGCCGATTCATCCGCTCGACCATCCAGTCCACAAAAGCCCGCAAAAAATTGCCTTCGCCGAACTGAATGACCTTTTCCGGCATGGACTTTAGTGTAGGCGGTGCTACGTCCTTTGGCAATTCGGCGTTTTGGCCAAAAAAAGCGTTGGTAAGGTCCATGATTCCTTCCTTAAAGACTATATAATCGTCGTTAAATAAGCCATGCTGTCACGAAGGTCTTCACTGAAACTGCCGCGAAGATTGCCTTCGATGGCCACCGGGCCGCTGAATCCTATGGTTTCCAGCGTTTGAAAAACACGGTTGAAGTCTATGGCCCCCAAGCCTGGAAAGTACCGATTGTTGTCTGAAATGTGCACCGATATGAACTTGTCTTGATGCGCCACAAGGGCGGCATGCGCGTCGGCTTCCTCGATATTCATGTGGAACGTATCCGGTAGTATGTGAAGGTAGGGATTGTTCAGGACATCGACAATTTTCCCCGCTTCTTCCAGGGTGTTGACCACGCTTGATTCATATCGGTTGGTCGCCTCGATGAGCACATGCACCTGTTTCATCCGGGCCTATTCTGCAATCTGATCCATGGAGGCCAAACAGTCGTTTCTTGCACGGTCAGCGTCCGGGGCCGGCCCGCCCTTTAAAAACCCGATGATGACACCCACATCATGGCCTTGAACAAAGTCGATGAATCGAAGCGATGCATCTACCGACCGAGACCTGATGGCCGCATCCGCACTGGACAGTGAGAGACCGTGTGTCTTGGCGGAAAGACCCGAAGCAAACATGGTCATAGCCAGGTCATACTCGCCTAAAAAACGCTGGATAGCGTTTATGTCTGCGGATTCGAGATTGGCGATATTGAGTTCGACACCTGTAAATCCGAACTGTTGGAGCAGCTTCAGATTTTCGCCAAACGCTCGATTGTGCCGGTAGTCATCCGGCAGAACCACTTGCACGGCCAGGGGAAATCGGTAGATCGAAGTTTTCACGTGCTATCCTTTACTTTATTTAACTCCGGATGGTACGGATGGCATAATAAAGTACTTTTTCCCGGCTCCGTACCACCCGGATATGCTTTAAGGGTCGTGGAAGAAATAAATTACCCAATCTTGCTTGTCTTTGAATCCGTTTTCGGCGTTGCATCAACGGCACATACAACGAGTATGCACCCATTAATGCGCCTTGAAAACGAATCCAAATCCGGCCCAATATTGTGTAATTTATTTCTTCCACGACCCTAACCCGACTTTACATCAGACAGGTGATTTTACATTCATTCCGGTCGGTGCGCAACATCTCGACGTTTTCCGGCACATCGTCCAGTCTGATCTCTTTGGTGATCAGCGGCAGCATGTTCATACCGGTGGCCATGGCCTGGATGACCCGCGGAAAGGTGCCGTGACCGGAGTGGCCCTGGGCGCCGACGATACGGGCGCGTCTGACCTGGAGCACTTCCCCCATGACCGGCATGGTGGCATCGGCTCGGGCCACAACAACAATGGTGCTGTTCAAGGTCCGGCCTTCCCAAATCGCCTTTTCAATACCGGGGTAAACGATGGTGGGCAGGCCCGTCGCTTCGAGGTAGAGAGCTGCTCCCATGCCATCGGTGATCTCCAGCACGCGTTGCACAAAATCTTCCTCAATGGGATTGATGATGTAATCCGCCCCGAGCCGTTTGCCCAGCTCCGCCCGATCCGCTTCCGGTTCCGATAGAATGACTCTGGCGGCACCCTGGCGTTTCAAGATGGCACAGGCAGCCAAGCCGACCGGCCCTCCACCGCAGATCACCACATTGTCGCCCGGGCGAATACCGCCGCCGCGCTCGATAACGGCGTTGTAAGCCACACACGTCGGTTCCACCAGGCTGCCCAGTTTGAAGACCTCTTCTTCGCTATAGTGGTTTTTCAGTGGATCGAGGCTCCAAAGGCAGCGGTCCGGCAGCACGATGTACTCGGTGAAGGCACCGTCCACGTTGAAGCCGATTTCGTCCAGCCGTTCGCAGTGGTTGGGCCATCCGTCCGCGCATGGCTGACACGATCCGCACCAGAGCATCTCCTCGGCGCAGACCCATTCGCCGCCTTTGAAAGGCTTGTTGGTTTTTTTGTCGTAGGCGTTGGGGCCGGCTTCCACCACCACACCGGACAGTTCGTGGCCCAGCGTACACGGGAATCCGGTCAGCCCGGGATACCAGATGTAATTATCGTCGTCGGGTTGGGCCATGTGCACATCGCTGCCGCAAATGCCGCACGCCTTGACTTTGATCAGCACTTCACCCGGACCGGGTTTGGGGATGTCCACCTCTTCAACGGTCATGTGCGGATTGCGCCACACTTTGCTTCCAAGATAGGTCTGTCGACCCTCGATATCCTTGGCGCCCAGTTTGAAATCGGATTTTGGTTCCCAATCTGCATGCAGTCTTACAGCCCTCATTTTTTCTTCCATGATAATGGTCCCTTTCTTTTGTAAACGTTTCTGATATGGTTGTAAAAAAAATCCGTTATGCTCGAAATGCCCATATGAATGGGTCGTTGCTCAACTACGATTCCTTCGCACGCCCGATACAGCTAGTCTGCAACCATCCATATTATGCAGCGCGAGCTCACTTGCGCTTTTGCCGTCAGCTGCTTTTGCGGACAATGAGCTGTGGCTCTAGAATCACTTTTCGCGGTTCTGTGTTACGTCCCGACATTTGATCCAGCAGTATTGAAACCGCGATTTCACCCATTTCGTTTTTTGGCTGGCGGACGGTCGTCAACTGGACCTCGGGGAATGAGGCAAAGGGGATGTCATCAAATCCCACAACCGCAATATCATCCGGTATGGACAATCCGGCCTGGCGTATGGCCTGGATCCCCCCCAGAGCCAAAATATCGTTTTCGGTAAAAATGGCGCGCGGATAATCCCCGTCAGCAAGCATTTTGCGTACGATGCGGTACCCGGTCTGACGCTGGAAATCACTTGAGTAGATATAGCGCTTGTCAATTTGCAGACCGAATTTTTGAAATGCCTGTTTGTACCCTTCAAAGCGCTCATCCAAATAGTGCGCCTGGTTTTTGGCACCAATAAATCCGATTTTTTTATAGCCCCTCTCGATCAAGTGCTTCGTCGCTAAAAACCCACCGCGTTCATCATCGATCACGACAAAACTCTTGCTCGGTTCGACATAGCGCCTGCAAATATGGACAATGGGAATGTCCCCACTAATTAAGCCATCCGGAACATTGGAATCTTCCAATCCAGGCGCCAGGATAATACCGTCGACGCGTTTCTCCGCCAACAGTTTCAACGATTGAATCTCACGCTTTTTGTCATGATTGGTATTGCAGAAAAAGACACTGTAGCCGGCTTTCAGCGCTTTGTCCTCAATGCCGCGCGCCACGCCGGGGTAAAAGGGATTAAGAATATCCGGTATCACCAGACCTATGGTGTGGGTCGCCTTTTTTACCAGACCGCGCGCGATGCCATTGGGCGAGTAACCCATCTTAACGGCCACGGCAAGCACGCGTTCGCGGGTCTCTTTTTTTACACCATACTTATTGTTCAGCGCCCTCGAGACCGTTCCATAGGATACGTTGGCTTTTTTGGCGATATCTTTGATTGTTGTTGCCATGGTTTTTTACACTCTTTGCGAATGGTCTGACCAACTAATAGCAAACGTTTACAACTATAGCAAGATTTTTTCAATGTTGGCGGTAATTTTTTATCAGTATAAAAAACAGATAGATAGAACCATTGGAAGGGGATTGCTTAATTTTTAGTTCGAGCCAAGTATAGCGTTCAGCTGGAGGTTTTTTTAAAAAAGACGTTCGAGGCAGTGATATTGTCTATTTATTTTGGAGGTTTTTTAACAATAAGCGGCCCTTTATTTCCGGGAGCTTTGACGGCACAACCTTTATATCCCCCCCATTGACCATCGCGATTCTGTTTTGGCCATCCTTGATCCTCCTCCTAAATGGCTTTGTTTCGATCATTTCCGAAGTAAATTTAATAATATTAATTGAGTTCAACATCACTGATATAAGCGTTATCATCTGGTTTCTTTCAGTATATTGCAAACGTTTACAGTTATTATTCCGCCATTCATGTTCCCTTTATGTTCCCTTTTGGAAGGTGAGGTGAGGCCGCCTGTGCAGCTGATTGCAGGTAATGGTGTGTCAATCGGATTCGCGAAGCTCTGCATTGGAAATCAACAAATTGAACAATAGTTTTTCACCGTATTCATCGTAGCGTCCGGCCTTTTCAAATTCCTTTTTCAATGCTCGGCAATATAAATATGTGGCTGCATCGACATGTTTTATCATTCCACTGAAATCCCCTTGGGGCCACTCCTGTTCAAAACAGATATGAAGAAGCTTGTCCGCTGCAATAGTTGAATCGTCGGAAATACACTCTTTTGAAACATAAGGGGCGGCAGCGAGCATTAACGTTCGTTTGGATTGGGAGCTATGTTGCCGCAGACTTTGTCTGGCAGCCGTTATAAGATTTGGGGGCAGGCATTGGCAGCCGTCTGCAATGCTTTTGATTATTTTTTGGTAGCGCTGTTTTACAGGCACTGACTCCACCACTTCAAGCGTTTCCTTAAACCAGTCTCTGTCATTTGTGCCGGAAGCGTCTGAAGTTGCACAGCCTGCAGAAAATAAAAAAGTACAAAAGGTCAAAACATAAACATGGCGGAAAATTTTCATTGGGTGCCCTATCCTGTCTTGGATGTTATCCGTATTTATAAAAAGCGAACGACTATATCCAGTTCGCAGGGATATACGCTTCTTCGAGGTATTTTAACCCATGCACCAACAGCTTTTTCATCTCGGCCACTTGTGCTGCTGGATTGTTGCCGGCGGCCTGTTCGTATTTACTGATTTCAGCCAAACATGCTTTTCTGCTTAACTGAGAGTAGTCCGGCATTTGGACACCTATCGCTTTGTAGGCACTTTGGAGTTGTGCCGCATACTGACTTGTAAATTTAATGCGAATGGTCTTTTTGAAGTATATGAGCCTAATGGTTGTCTCCAATCGCTTTCGATACGCGGAGATCTGAGTGCGTGTCGCCCGTTCATGGCCAACCAGTTCCTGTAAATCGTTATAGTAATCGCGCAGTGGACCTGCTTGTGTATTCCGAACGATGGATTCTCCTGAAAAATAAGATTGGTAGGTAGGTTCAGCGGCGTTGATACGGCTGATGAGATCATTGATGGCTGATGATCCTTTGGTCTGGTAGCCAAAGAATTTAGACCACACCGCTACATTTTTACCTTTGCGTGTGTTCTTCGCTATGGATCGATCCAGTTTTATTTTGTCACCCTTGGTCGCACTATTCCATATCGACAGGTGCCGTTTTGCACCATTAGAAGCGCCCGGCGCCGAACCAGAGTAGGCCCATATTGTAGATACGTTGGGGAAAATGCCTCTCCATGCGGCAAGATCCTTCTGATTAATATGACCACAAAGCCATTTTTGGGGTTTTGTTTGGCGAACAACCACAACGACACATCGAACCATAAACAGCGGTATGTAATCGCATAAAGGTTCAAACCGGCACCCGGCTCGGTACGGTCCGAAGATCAGAAAACACCTGCGTGCGGTGTTCAGACGTTCATTCAACTTGTGTTTGTAGCGATGCTGCTGTGCTCAGAACGGATATACAGTATTGATACTCCGTTCCGTGTTTGGTTTGCCGAGATAAGAGATGTCAGTGGCACCGGCAAAAAATATCAATGCACCTTAGCATAGGAATATAAGAGATTCAAGCAGGTAAATGACAGGAACTTTGCATATTTTCATTTTCGAGCCGATGTAATTGGTGATGTATTTGGGCCGTTTCTCCGGAGGCAGTTCCTCCGAAACATCACGCCCCTGGGCTTCGAGCGCCTCGAAGTATAGGTCAAGCGCGGCGTCGGTTTCCAGTAGGAACGCCAGCCGGTCAAAGTCGGTTGCGAATAGCTCCATTCGGTTCTCTGGTCATGTCGTGACAATCCGACTTATGCCGGGGGGCGCTTGTTCCGTCCTCGGATCGCAGCCCGCTGGGCAGGCGGAGAGCCCTGTCGCTGTGATATCTGCCTGAGCCTGTCTGAAAGTGTCGGAGGGGGGAAAAGGAGACTGGATAAAATTACATCCGGGTGTTTATTAAAATTTCCGATAAAAATGACGCTATATATCAATATATCCTATTTGACATATCGAAATTGGCTATAGTATTTAGGTGCGTCTATATTTAAACGCTACGAGGTCTTCCATGATTCATGATTTTGGCTTTACTTGAATGAGCTTATCCCTCTAACCGGGTTTGTTAGACGAAGCCGTGTGCCAAAATCATATCCAACCTGACATCACCTAATCGTCCTTGGACCGTCCGTTGCCTTTGCATCCGCGATAGCCCATCCGAACACTCCCGGACAAAATACGTTTTTTGGAATAGGCATCATCTCGGTTCGCGTACCGAAATGAACGCAGGCTATTACTATTATAAGGAGTTGACAATGAGTGAAGGTTACCGATCCATGTGGGCTGATTTGGGGCTCGATCTTGAAGCGCACGATACACTATTGGGCGTTCTGGGCCAGGCGTATCAAGACATTTATCTATCACAAAAAAACCGACCGGAGGGGATGAGCTATTTCGATTTTGTCATGAGTGAAGTCCACGGGCTGCGTATCAAAGAATTGCTGGATGAAAAAGCGGCTGGTCGTAAAATCATCGGGTCCTATTGTGTGTTTGTCCCCGAAGAGATTGCTCTGGCAGCCAACGCCACGTTAGTCGGTCTTTGTTCAGGGGCCGATTTCGCG
>JASFKE010000004.1:0-19564 GCA_050118795.1 Desulfobacteraceae bacterium
TGTGAACCACCTCACCTTTCAGGCGGATGACACGACCCAACGCAGGCCGATCGAGATGGACCACACCGCCTGTAGACGGTTTTCATCCTCTTTGCTGCTCTATTATACCGGCATAAGCCGCAGCGCTAACGATATCCTCGAACGCCAAAAGTCCAATATGGACGCAGAAAACAAACGTAACGCCATGAAATCCATGGTGAATCTGGTATTGCCGTTTTCCCGCGCCATGGAGCGCTGCGACATAGACGGGTGCGGTCGTTTATTGGATCGCAACTGGCAGTTAAAACAACAAATGGCCTCGGGTATCAACAATCCTAAAATTGAACGGATGCACCACCAGGCGCTGGAAGCAGGCGCCTTGGCCGGTAAGGTTTGCGGAGCAGGCGGCGGGGGATTTTTACTGTTAATCGCGCCGCGCGAAAACCAAAACAATGTATTCAAATCCATGCGGTCATACCGGGAACTGCCTTTTATGATAGAAGAGTGCGGCAGCAAGGTGATTTTCGACGACCGATCGTATTCAAGCAAATGACCGGTTCTGTTTTTGGATGATTCACCCTCGGCGGGGTGTTGCGACACTGTAATTTCATCAGTTTATGCGACACTGGCGTTTTTAGCGACGGAGAGAGCAATATAATGAAAATTCTAATCACCGGCGGAGCCGGATTCATTGGATCTCACACAGCGGACGCTCTGATCGACAAAGGCCATGACGTTCGTATTCTGGACAATCTGCAACCTACGGTTCATCCCAATGGTAAACCGACGTATCTGAATCCCAAAGCGGAGTTTTTACGTGGAGATGTATGTGACGCCGACACGTTGAAATCAGCCCTAAAAGGGATTGACGCCGTTTACCACTTGGCCGCGTACCAGGATTACCTACCCGATTTTTCAACCTTCTTTGCCGTCAATGTGGTCTCCACCGCCCTGCTGTACGAAATCCTGGTGGCACAAGCCGGCCGACATAATGTCCGAAAAGTGATTGTGGCCGCAAGCCAGGCGGTAATGGGGGAAGGACGTTATCGTTGCAGCGGCTGTACAAAAGACGGCGGTGATGATCACTATCCCGACATACGGCCGGATCTCCATCTGAGTAAAGGTCGATGGGAGCATTATTGCCCTGTGTGCCAAAACATCATGCAGTGGCAACCTTCCGATGAATCCGTCATCAGGCCCTGCAACCAATACGCATTGTCCAAACATAGCCAGGAGCAAATCGCGATTCAATTGGGAAAGCGCTACGACATCCCGTCGGCGGTCATGCGCTACTCAATCGTTCAGGGCCCCAGACAGTCGTTCTATAATGCCTACTCAGGTGCCATGCGCATCTTTGCACTCTCTCTTTTCTTCAACCGGCCGCCCACAATTTATGAAGACGGCCAGCAAATCCGGGATTTTATCAATATTAACGATGTTGTAGATGCCAACCTGCTTGTCCTCATGGAGCCGAAAGCGGACTTCCAGGTTTTCAATGTCGGAGGTGGGTCCGCCTGGACGGTTTCCAAATTTTACAATGCCATGCAAAAACACGTCGGCAAAGAGATCGATCCTCTGATGCATGGCGAATACCGGTATGGCGATACCCGTCACATCTTTTCCGACACCCGTAAGCTGCAATCTTTGGGTTGGCGCCCGCGACGAACAGTGTTAGACAGCATCTCAGCTTATTGGGACTTCTTGGCGTCCCATAAAGAAAAAAATGATATACTGGCCTACGCTGAAAAACAGATGCGCCAACTCAATGTCATTCGCCAAAGCGACGGATAAGACAAAATCTATGAAAGCTTTTTTATTGGCAGCCGGCAAAGGAACCCGATTAAAACCGTACACTGACGCGCACCCCAAATGCTTGATCCCCATACACGGTACGCCCTTGTTAAAAATATGGATTGATCTGCTGGAAAAGCATGGTATCTCTGAAATTCTGATCAATACCCACCACCATGCCGACCAGGTGGAACAATTTGTTGCACGAACCCGGCCGGAGACGACTGTGGGGCTTCATACGGTGTATGAGCCGGTACTGCTCGGCAGTGCAGGCACCCTTTGGAAGAACAAAACTTTTGTAAAAGATGAATCGGACTTTATCATTGCCTATGCCGACAACTTGACCAATATGGATATGTCAAAAATGATTGACATTCATCGTCAATTTCGATCTATGGGTGGCAGCTTGACCATGGGGCTGATCAAGGCCCCAAACCCACGATCTTGTGGTATCGTCACCCTTGATCATGATGGAAAAATCATTAGTTTTGTGGAAAAACCGAACCGGCCGCAAAGTGATTTGGCAAATGGGGGTATTTATATCGCATCGGAGCAAATTTATCATCTCATTAACCGCAGCCGGGACGAACAATTCGACGTGTGGGATTTGGGCCACCACGTATTGCCATCGCTGGCCGGTAAAATGTATGGCTTTCCAATAGCGCCCTTTTATCTAAAAGATATTGGAACGCCGGAGGCTTATGAAGAGGCGTTGCGTCAATGGCCTGAGGTCGACACGCCTTGTTAAAGGTAGGACAGTTATGGATTTCAATCATTTTGCGGGGCAATATTTGGCACGATTAAAGCAAGTGATGGATGCTTTTGATCTGAAGGCATTTGATAAGATCGTACAGATGATCCTGGAAGCCTATACCCAAGAAACTCAAATCTTTGTCATGGGAAACGGCGGTAGCGGGGCCACGGCCAGCCATTTGGCCTGCGACATCAACAAAGGGTGCTGTCACGATCTGGATAAAAAATTTAAAATGATTTGCTTGAATGACAATATGGCCACCATGCTGGCGCTGGCCAACGACATCTCATTTGAAGCTATTTTTGAAGAGCAGATCAAGAATTTTTTCAATCAGGGAGACTTGGTGATCGGCATCTCGGGCAGTGGCAACTCTGAAAATGTATTACGCGCCATAAAATATGCCTCTGCCAATAATGGGAAAACCGTCGGGTGGAGCGGCTTTGGCGGGGGAAAGCTTGCCGGGATGGTCGATTTGCCATTTGTGGTGCAAAGCGATGATATGCAGCAGGTAGAAGATGCCCACATGGTGGTCGCACACATGATCATGCAATCTGTCTACGCCGAGTTGCACAGCGGCGCAACCCGGGCGGTTTGTTGATTCCCAAGTCGTGCTATTGGTATATAGAAAATCATTACGTTAGAACAAGTCCCGAATAGTGAATGATATGATGGCAGAAAAATTGGTTCCCTTATGGTATGTACTGCATACCAAAAGTCGTTTTGAAAACGTGGTTCGCGATGGACTCTTCAAAAAGTCGGTGGATGTTTTTCTGCCTAAAATCACAGTTCAAAGCAAGCGCAAAGATCGAAAAAAAATGATCCGCGTGCCCCTCTTTCCGGGATATGTTTTTGTCAAATCCGACCTCAGTCCAAACCACCACCTTGATATCGTTAAAACGGTGGGTGCCGTAAAATTGGTTGGGAACAATCAAGGCGCGATATCTGTACCGACTGAAACAATCGATTCTTTGAAAATTATGGTGGCATCGAACCAACCCGTGGAAACGGGCTACCAATTCGATAAGGGAGATCAGGTGATGGTGGTTGACGGCCCATTTGCCGGTGTTACTGGAATTTTCGAACGATACGGCAGACAAGGCCGAATCGTGGTAAACATCGAGGCGCTTGGGCAATTTGCAGCTGTGGAAGTAGATGTGGACGATGTCGAAAAGGTTCCCGCCATAGTGTCATAACTACTTGACTTTTTTTAAATTCCGTATTATAGGTCAAACTTCAAGGCGGATTTAAAAGACGACTTGTGACAAGGAGGGGCTATGAATAAACTGGAGCTTATCTCTGCACTGAAGAGTGACGCGGAGATTTCAAAAACCGAAGCCGCCAGAATTGTACAGATCTTTTTTGACAGCATGGCCGATGCCATGGCACGCGGCGAAAGGGTTGAAATCCGGGGGCTTTGCAGCTTTTATGTCAAGGATTACAAGAGCTATGTGGGAAGAAATCCAAAAACAGGTGAAAAAGTGACGATTCAGCCTAAAAGACTCCCGTTTTTCAAATCAGGTAAAGAGCTCAAAGAACGCGTGGATTTATAATTGTATGGGTCCAAAAGGACCTCTGAGCAGGCGATACCGCAAACAGGGCCCCATGAAGATTATAATTCCAACAGGTCATGTTGGCGGAAAATATGAACGTGCCTGGATTTGATAATATCAAAGGACAAAAACTCCCCATACGGCTATTGCAGACCTTTTTGCATGATGCCACGCTTCCCCATGCCCTCATATTCAGCGGTATTGCCGGTATCGGTAAAATAGCGGTCGCCAAAACAGTTGCCATGGCGTTGAATTGCCAAAAAAACTCCGATGGTGCAAATCCTTGCGGTCACTGCCTGCCATGCCGGCAGATCATTGCCGACAGCCACCCGGATGTACTTGTGATTGAGCCACAGGGCAATTATCTGCGCATTGATCAAATACGTAAATTATTGAACACCCTCGCTTTGAAGCCCTTTACAGCAGGGCACAGGGTGGTGATCATCTCCGACAGCCAGGCGATGAACAAAGAGGCTGCCAATGCCCTTCTGAAAGCGCTCGAAGAGCCGCCTTCGAATACGATAATCATACTGACGACGCTACAAACGTCGGACCTGTTGCCGACCATCGTATCCCGGTGCCGTAAAATTCGTTTTAATCCACTCTCTTCGGAAGACATATCATCCCTTTTGGCGGAAACCGAAGAGGTTGATCAACGTTTTATTCATACGGCAGCAGCATTGTCGAACGGCAGTTTGACCAAAGCAAAGCGTTTGTCGACAACCTATTGGAGGCAACAGCGCAATTGGCTGATTCGTTCGGCGGGTCTGAACCATTCGGCAAATACGGGACAGCGGTCGGTAGCCTTGGCTTTGGCATTTGCAGCGCAGCTATCCCAGAAAAAAGAACAGATCACGCAGTTGCTTGAAATATTAAAAACATGGATTCGTGATTTAAGTATTTGGCCATATCAGCCGCAATCTGTTATCAACACGGATTACGATGAAGAGTTGGCCCTGACGCGATCCAATATGGATGACGGACAGTTGCTTTGCCTGTGGAACGCGGTTGAGAAGGCCGAAAAGGATATTGCCGCCAAGGCAAACATGCGATTAACTTTAGATGTGATGGCCCTGAGTCTGGCTGGATACCAGCCTTCTGAGTTGTCTGAATGATGGATAGATATTATGAGTAAGACGGTCGGTATCAAATTTAAAACCGGCGGTAAAATATATGACTTTGACCCCGGAGCGTTTGTTTTGGCAGTCGGCGATGCGGTCATCGTAGAGACCGAGAAAGGCCTTGGTTTCGGGACGGTGGCCGTCGCACCGGAACCATTGAACAAGACAACTGCCAAGAAAACATTGAAAAAAGTCTTCCGAAAGGCCACTGATCAGGATTTTACCAGGCGGCGCAAAAACAAAAAACTTGAGAAAGAGGCCCATGAACAATGCCTGAAGTTCATTGCGGAACTCAAACTCAAAATGAATCTTTTCAGTGTTGAATCCACTTTTGACGCCAGTCGTCTCACATTTTTCTTTACCGCAGACGGTCGCGTCGATTTCCGGCAACTGGTTAAGAAGCTTGTTCACAGATTCCGAGTGCGCATCGAAATGCGGCAGGTGGGCATCCGCAACCAAGCCAAAATGTGTGGCGGAATTGGCCGATGCGGAAGAGAATTTTGCTGCTCCAGTTTTATGGAAAAGTTCGATCCGGTTTCCATTCGCATGGCAAAGGATCAGGGCCTGTCACTCAACCCAACCAAAATATCCGGCCAATGCGGGCGGCTGATGTGCTGCCTGACCTTCGAGAACAAAGTCTACAGGGAAATAAGGTCCAAGTTCCCTAAAATGGGCAAAACTGTTAAAACTAAAGAGCATACGGGAAAAGTCATCCGATTCAATTTTCTCCAAAACACAGTGGCGCTGCGTCTGGAAGACCGCCAGGAGATCGAAATTGATGTAGATGAAATCATTAAGTAACCAATGAGGAGAAACCATGGCACCGCCGTTTTATATCACCACCCCTATCTACTACGTCAATGCCAGACCCCACCTGGGGCATGCTTATACCACCATCTGTGCCGATGTCATCAATCGCTATCACCGGATGGTCACGGACGACACCTTTTTTCTGACAGGAACGGATGAGCATGGGGATAAAATTATGCGGGCGGCCAGAAAGGAAAGCATCACCCCACGCGCCTATGTTGATAATATCAGCGCATTGTTCAAAAATCTTTGGCCACAACTCAATATTGAGAATGATTATTTCATTCGCACAACCGATGCCGACCACATGGCTGTGGTCACCAAAATTCTCCAAAAAATCTATGACCAGGGTGATATCTATTTCAATGAATATGAGGGCAAATACTGCTTTGGCTGCGAACGTTTTTATGCGGATCGGGAATTGGTGGATGGAAAGTGCCCGGACCATGAAACCGAACCTGAGACAATCAAAGAGTCCAACTACTTTTTCAAGATGAGCAAATACCAGCAGTGGCTTATCGACCATATCCATGACCACCCCGACGTTATTCGCCCGGAACGCTACAAAAATGAAGTGCTGGCCTTTTTACGGGAGCCCCTCGACGACCTGTGCATTTCCCGACCCAAATCCCGTATCAAGTGGGGCATCAGTTTACCGTTTGACCCGGATTACGTGACCTACGTATGGTTTGACGCTCTCATCAACTATATCTCGGCTTTGGGTTACCCGAACGGGTCAAAAATGAAGAAATACTGGCCTGTGGTGCAGCACATCGTCGCCAAAGACATCCTCAAACCCCATGGTATTTATTGGCCTATCATGCTAAAAGCCGCCGGATTGCCCATCTATCGTCACTTGAACGTACACGGCTACTGGAATGTCGACCAGAGCAAGATGTCTAAAAGTATTGGAAATGTGGTGGAGCCGTTACAGTTAAAAAATATTTACGGCCTGGATGCTTTCCGCTTCTTTTTGATGCGGGACATGGTATTTGGGCTGGACTCCAGCTTCAATGAGCAAGCATTGGTCCATAGAATCAATTCGGATTTAGCCAACGATTTGGGAAACCTCTTTTCACGGGTCGTCACAATGGCCCACAAATATTTCAAGGGCGTAGTGCCGGTAATGGATACCGCCGCCCAGGACGCATCTCTGGATCTTTCTGAAAAGGCCGCCCAAGCCATTGTTGCCTACCAACAAGCAATGGAGACCTTCGCTTTTCACAAAGCCCTTATGGCCATTTGGGAGTTTATCAGCCACATGAACAAATATGTGGATGTCACAACACCGTGGGTGCTGGCCAAATCCAAAGCCAGCCGCCCGCAACTGGAGGTGGTCATCTATAATCTATTGGAAGGGCTGAGAGTGGTGGCGGGTTTAATTTATCCGGTGATGCCGGATACCGCAGCCACTATGATCAAACACCTGGGACTTGATGCGGACAAGCAATTTTATAAAATGGAGATGATAAAAGCTTGGAAAACGCTTACACCAGGCATCGAGCTGCCCAAATCCACCACCCTTTTCCCCAGAATTGAAAAACCCCGAAAGGAGCCTTCAACCGCCATGGATGTGTCCGAAAACGCCTTAAGGCCGGAATTGAAGCCTGAAATCAGCATCGACGCGTTCAGCGAAATTGACCTGCGTGTGGCCACAGTGGCGACTGCCAAAGCCATCCCCAGAGCCAAAAAACTGATTAAACTGGAAGTCGACATGGGCGAACCCCAACTTCGTACGGTTGTTGCAGGAATCGCGGGGACTTATGAACCCAGTACCTTGGTCGGCAAACAGGTGGTCATCGTTGCCAATCTAAAGCCCGCAAAATTGATGGGAGTACGGTCCCAAGGAATGGTGTTGGCGGCCAGCAACGATAGCGGTGCTATCGTGCTGACGTTGGATAAGCCCATGCCTCCGGGGACACCGGTACGTTAACCCCACGGTTGATAAAACGGTTGTATCAAAAAGATGGCGAATTGAAGATGAGATCGAAAAATACCGCTAATCGCCCTAGCTGGCGGGAATATCAAAACAGCCTGAAAAAACCCACGCCTGAGGTCAAACGCAGTTGGCGGCGCATCACCGCTTTCGCAGCCGGCATTATGATATGCTGTGCAGCGGCCTGGTATTATATCTTCTCATCCACAGCCACTGTTCAAACAACCCAGGTTGCCGAAAAACAGCCGCCCGAGGATCTGTTCATCACCAAAAAGGATGTACAAATTCTTCTCCAGGATATGAGTGTGGAAGATTTATCCGCCCAAAAAATCTCGATCCCGATGAAGAACCAACACATTTACGTAAAAACCAGTCTTGATCCAAGCCTGCAAAACCATCTTTTACAGTCGATGGACCGGAAGAATTCCAGATATATCGGCATTGTTGTCATGCAGGCCGTTTCAGGGCGTATTTTAGCCCTTGCCGGGTTCAACAAAATAGATCCCGAGCAAAATCCGTGCATCCAACGCACCTTCCCGGCTGCCAGTATTTTTAAAATAGTCACCGCCGCAGCGGCAGTGGATCATTGCGGTTACAGCGCCGATACCGCTATGCGGTTTAACGGATACAAACACACGCTGTACAAAAATCAACTCAAAGAGCAAAACAACCGCTATACCAACACGCTATCATTCAAAGACGCGTTTGCACAATCTGTCAATCCGGTATTCGGGAAACTGGGCACCATCAAATTGGGGAAAAATGTACTGGAAGAGTATGCCATTGCATTCGGATTCAACCAACCTATTCAATTTGAACTGGCAGTCATCCCCAGCCAAATAGAGATCAAAAGCAAGCCTTACCATTGGGCGGAAATCGCCAGTGGTTTTAATAATGACACAGCCATTTCCCCGGTCCATGGCGCCATGATGGCGTCAGCTGTGCTCAATGAAGGCAGGATGGTAGCCCCCACCATTGTGGACCGTATCGAGGATCACAACGGCAATCTATTGTACCAGTCCCAACCCAAGTGGAGAGGCCGGGCGATGACCTCCAGAGCTTCCGGCGTTCTCGCAAATCTCATGGAGACCACGATCCGCTCCGGGACCGGTCGAAAGTCCTTTCGAAACCACAAACACCACAAAGTGTTATCCAAATTGAGGATCGGCGGTAAAACAGGAAATATTTTCAACCGCTCCCACGATGCCCGGTTTGACTGGTTTGTCGGATTTGCACAAGAAAAAAAGGGCCAAGGCCGGCTGGTATTCGCAGCTTTGGTGGCCCATGAAGAATTTATAGGAATTCGCGCCACCCAATATGCGCGTATAGCCATGACCCACTATTTTAAGAGCCAAATTGCCCAGCGTGAAAATAAGGAGATACCCGATGCCAGGTTTTGAAATTTTTGGAGAAGAAGAGCGCAAACAGGTCAATGATGTCCTCGATTCCGGAGTTTTATTTCGTTATGGATTCGATGCCGCCCGCAATGGACATTGGAAAGCCAAAACATTTGAGCAGGAGCTGGCTGATCGGATGGGGATATCACACTGTCACCTATGTTCCAGCGGCACATCCGCATTGAGCATCGCTTTGGCGGCATGCGGCGTAGGTGCCGGTGATGAGGTCATTATCCCCCCATTTACGTTTGTCGCCACCTTTGAAGCGATCCTGACGGCTGGCGCTATCCCCGTTTTTGCCGAAATCGATGAGACCTTGTGTCTCGACCCAGCGTCCATAGCAGCCCAAATTACGCCGCGCACCAAAGCCGTGATGGTGGTGCACATGTGCGGTGCAATGGCACGCATCGATGAGATCACATCGTTGTGCGACCAGAACAAGCTGGTCCTGATCGAAGATGCCTGCCAATCCATCGGGGCTACATTTAATGGCAAACCATTGGGGACTTTTGGCCATATGGGATGTTTTTCGTTCGATCCGGTTAAAACCATCACATGCGGAGAGGGCGGCGCGGTGATCACCGACAATCTCAAACTGTACAACTTAGCCCATGCCTATGCGGACCATGGGCACGATCACATAGGAGACGATCGTGGTGCGGAATCCCATCCGGTGTTGGGCTACAACTACCGTATCAGCGAATTGAACGCCGCTGTGGGCATCGCCCAGTTGCGCAAGCTGGATGCTGTTTTAGCAACCCAGCGTAAGCATAAAGCAGCTATTAAGAACGCCATGCAGCGGTTCCCCCAAATCAGCTTCCGTAACCTGCCGGACCCAGATGGAGATTCGGCGACATTCCTAAGTTTTATGTTACCAGATGAAGCACTGGCCAGAAAAACGACAAAAAAACTCACCGAAGCCGGCGTGGACGGTTGTTTTTTTTGGTACGATAACAATTGGCACTATTTGCGCCAATGGCATCATTTGAAAGAGATGCTGGTGGCAGCTAAACTGCCTGTCCAGTTATATGAAAATTGTCCGGATTATTCCAAAGTTCAACTGCCCCAGTCCGATGCTATCATGTCACGCACGATCTGTATGCTGATAAAGCTCTCCTGGAGCCCTTCCGATTTAGAAAAACGGATTGCCGACATTGAAAACGTACTTCAGGACCTTGCATAATATTCGGATGCGGCGGCAATAAGTTGGACCAAATAAGCAATCTATGAAGGAGCCAATCAAATGATAAAGCGACTATCTAAGATCCACCCGTTGTGGCCAACCATCAAACAGCTCGTTACGTGTTTGAAAGATAGAACGCTGCGGGTCCGAAAATTATCTTTTCACTGGATGCGTCGCCCCGACGGTGACGCCGGACTTTCGATTGTCTTTTTTCCATATTCCGAGGCAACCCTGCGCTGCGGTTTGGCAGGATTGATCTCCGTGTATCGCCATGAACCGGTAACGCCCAAAAAAGACTTGAGCAATATGGCAGCACTGATCCAAAACATACAGACGCACCCCCTTGGGTCCGCAGCATCAGCCGCCACCGGGCTAAAGGCGAATTACCTGGGTGGTGACGATATCTTGGAACAGCTTTTTCAAATGACCTGCCGGCTAAAGCGCCAGGACCATTTTGTTACCTTATTTTCGAAACCCGGATTTCAGGATCAACTCAAAACCATGCATGAGGAACTGACCCGGTTCATTGGCAGCGAGACAGACAGTCTCCAAAAAGAGATGGGGCATCTGAAGGCGAAAGATGTCGAAATTGCCGATCGCCGAATTGAAATGCTCAAAGATACCGCGTGGGTTATTGAAACAGAAATTTTGCAAAATATTCACAAGGTCTCAAAGCTCATCACATCACACGCCACGGGCTGCTCAGATGTTGTGATAAAAATTTTTCGCAACATCAATGCAGTTCTCAACAGCATTGATCGGCTGGAAGTGCGTGGACGTGATTCAGCCGGCATCTCCCTGCTGTTCATATTGGATACCGCTGCTTATGCGCAATTCAAACAAACATTGGACCGAGATGCGTTAACCGAGGCATTTATTCAGCGAACCGAACATCCTGTGCTGGGTAACAAGAGCATTACATGCCAACAGAACACAAACGGCGATGTGGTGGGCCTGACCATGACCTATAAAGTGGCCGCCGAGATCGGCCGCCTGGGGGACAATGTCAGCCAATTACGAAGAGATATTTCCGAAGATCTCATCCTGAAGGCCTTGGCAAACACCCCCCACCGCTATCATACAGTTTCGGCTCACACAAGATGGGCTTCCGTAGGGGCCATCACCATCGCCAACTGCCATCCGGTGGACAATGGAACCACCGGTACCTCGCACAACGGCAAAGGCATCATACACGCATGTCTGAACGGAGACATCGACAACTATATTGCGCTTAAAGAAAAATGGGAAGCCGAGGGTGAATCAATCTCTGAAGAGATCACCACCGACACTAAAATCATCCCCTTGCAGGTGGAAAAATATCTTCGCCAAGACCATTGTGTGGAAGAAGCGTTTCGTCTTGCAGTCAACGATTTCGAAGGATCCCACGCCATTGCCATGCACACCAACCTGGCGCCGGGAAAATTTTTTCTTGCCCAACGCGGCAGTGGCCAAGCCGTCTTTGTGGGCTTGGCAAAAGACCACTACATCCCCGCTTCAGAAGTCTATGGTTTCGTGGAAGAGACCCCATCATTCGTAAAAATGGACGGCGAAAAGATTGTTGAGGGCAAAGATGGCCAGACCCAGGGCCAACTCTTTGTCCTGGACCAAAACAGCGCCGGTGGCATCTCCGGTATCACAGCCGTTTACTACGACGGCACCCCCATTCAATTAAAAGAAGAGGACATACAACACACCGAGATTACCAGCCGGGACATCGATCGCCAAAATTTTCCCCATTACTTTTTAAAGGAGATTTCCGAAGCCCCGCTATCGGTGGACAAAACACTCCAAAACAGGTGGAAAATCGACAAGGACTCCGGACATTACACCATTGCACTGGATGAAACAACTTTCCCCGACAAAATTGTCCGTGCATTCAAGGACCAACGTATCCAACGGGTCTATTTTATCGGGCAAGGCACTGCCGGTATCGCGGCTTCGGCCAGTGCAGACATTCTCAATTACTATCTCAACGAACCCTCACTCAAAATCAGCGCGCTCAAGGCGTCTGAGCTCAGCGGATTTCAACTCGATGAGCAAGACAAGAGCGAGGCCATGCGGGATGCTTTAGTGGTGGCCATCAGCCAATCCGGCACCACCACCGACACCAATCGGGCAGTGGACATGGTCAAGGCCAGGGGGGCGTACACCATGGCCATCGTCAATCGCAGGGATTCGGATATCACTTTCAAAGTGGATGGCGTTGCCTATACCAGCAGCGGCCGGGATATTGAAATGTCGGTGGCTTCGACCAAAGCTTTCTACTCGCAGATCGTAGCAGGCGCATTGGTCGGATTGAAAATCGCCGAGATCAGAAATCGGCGTACCCCAAGCTTTGTGACCGAAGAGCTCAAATCTTTGTTACAGCTGCCGGATCATATGCGATCGGTGTTAAAACTGACAGATAAGATCAAAACCTCCGCTGAGCGCCTGGCACCCGCCAAAACGTATTGGGCCGCTGTGGGAAGCGGTCCTAACAAAGCCGCTGCCGACGAGATCCGCATTAAACTGAGCGAGCTTTGCTACAAAACAATCTCTTCGGACTTTGTGGAAGATAAAAAGCACATCGACCTGTCGTCCGAACCATTGATCATTGTATGCGCAGCCGGGACGACAGCTACCGTGATGGGGGATATCATCAAAGATACGGCGATCTTCAAAGCCCACAAAGCCACCCCCGTTGTCATTGTGGATGAGGGAGACGATCGTTTCGACCCCTATGCCGAATATGTGTTTCAAGTACCGGCAGTAGCGTCTCATCTAGCGCCAATCCTCAATACGCTGGCCGGCCACCTTTGGGGGTATTATGCCGCCTTGGCCATTAACAAAGGTTCCGGATTTTTACACCATTTCCGGCAGGAGATCCAAAACACCGTAGATCAGTTTTCCAGGGATGGGCTTGACGTATACGAAGTTGTCCTTGAAAAGCGTTTTCGTGAACAGATTGCCCGATTCTACGCCCAGTTTCGCCAAAAACAAAAGGCTGGGGAGCTGCCCACGGTCATCCACCATGCAGCCGATCTTCTATTGCTGCTCAAATATTTGGCAGGACGCCTTCCGGTATCAGATTTTGAATTGGACTTTGAGATGAAGGGGACAGCCCTGAACATGCTCAACAGCCTGTTTAGATATTTGGGAGAGTCCATCAACGGAATGTCGAGACCGGTGGACGCCATTAAGCATCAAGCCAAAACGGTCACTGTGGGAACTAGCCGCATCAGTGAAAAAACTGAAGGTATCCTGTTTGATGCCTTGGCCGACAGCGGGATCAATAATTCCCAATTGATCAACCGCAACATACTCGTCCTTAAGAACCTGCAGGGTGTGGTCGGTGAAATCAAAGGATCCATTCTCTACCGTTTGGACGGTCTCAGTGTATTGGGTGAACCCACCAGCGAAACGACCATCGAAGTGCTGCGCAAAGAGGGAATCTTGAAAGCCCTGCCCTCTCGGGTAGAGAGCGACCACGCCTTAAAGGGCACCAAGCGTATCATCGTACGCCAGGGAAATGTCTACATCGGCAAGGGGCGCAAAGACAACCGGAGTATCATTGTCATCCCCGCTATCTCCACGGATTCTTCGGCCTCGAACCGCATCGGTCATCTTCTTCTACTGAATATCGGTTTTAAGGAAAAAATAGGCCTGCCGGAAAAAACAAAGGCTTTGGGGGGAAAGTACGAACACCTCAAAAATATCGTTCAGGAAAACAGTATTCAGTGGGAAGACAGCCATCTTGAGCTGGTACCGGTGGACGAACTTTTCGGGCTGTCGGCCGAAAAGATATCAGAGCAGATAATGACTCAGCTGCAGCAAGGCAAGGAATCACTTTGAATAGAGATCTGAAAGCATCTCTTTCAGTGCGACATCCCACGGCCGGCGAACGATGCCGAAGGTCTCAATAAGAGTACTGCAATCCAACACCGAATATTGCGGTCGCGGGGCAGGCGTTGGATAATTCTCCGTCAAAATGGAGATCACATCCTTGACGGCCAGTTTTTCATAATGGCGTGCCAGGGAAAAGATTTTTCGAGCAAAGGCGTACCAGGTCAGCGCACCTTCATTACAATAGTGGTAAGTTCCCCAGTCGGAAAAATCACGGTTTATTTTCCCGGCGACGAGGAGCAGGGCCTTGGCCAAATCCTGCGCAAAGGTCGGTGAGCCGACCTGATCATCCACGACACGGATCTCCTTTTGGGTCCTGCCCAATCGCAACATGGTTTTTACAAAATTATCTCCGTACCGACCAACCAGCCAAGAGATACGTATGATGAGATGCTGTGCCAACCGATTGCGAACCGCCTCTTCTCCGGCAGCTTTGCTTTGGGCATAAACACCGCGGGGATTTATGGCATCATCAGGTTTGTAAGGCTCAGTTTTCCGACCGCTAAAGACATAATCTGTGGATATGTGGATCAGCGGGATCTGCCGCTGTCGGCAAGCCTGGGCTATATTGGCGGCGCCGTCCCGATTAACGGCAAAGGCCGCCTCGCAGTGGCTCTCTGCCTGGTCGACATTCGTGTAGGCAGCGGCATTGAGCACCAGGGTGATAGGGCCGGCAGCAGAAAAAGCCCGGTTCACGCTCTGCATTGTTGTGATGTCGCACTCAGGCAGATCGACACCCACAACATCAATCCCTTCTTGGTCAGCACAGCGCATCAGGTCAGTGCCAAGTTGCCCCTTATGCCCAAAAATGAGTAGTTTCATACTATCCCCGGTAGGCCGGCAGATGCTGAGGATTTATATCGACCAGCCTCTGAAAATTATGATCACGCTCAGACAGCGTGGGAGAGTCGACAGGCCAGTCGATGCCCAATTGCGGGTCGTCCCAGCAGATTCCACCTTCATGTTGAGGTGCATAGTACCCACTGCATTTATAGTAGAACAAGGCCGTATCGCTTAAAACACAAAACCCGTGGGCAAATCCTTCCGGAATAAAAAACTGGCGACGATTCACCGAACTCAGGATAGCTGCTGTCCAACGGCCAAAACCCGGGGATCCGTATCGGATATCCACGGCCACATCATATACTTCCCCCTCAAGGACCTGTACCAGCTTGGCCTGCCCCTGGGGATGTTGATAATGCAGCCCACGCAAGGTGTTGCCGGTCGAGAATGAAAGGTTGTCCTGCACAAAGGTCTCTTTGATACCCGCCTGGGAATATCGCTCTTTATGATAACTTTCTAAAAAAAAACCACGGTGATCTCCGAAAACGTCAGGATCAATTATCATCACACCATTGAGATCTGTGGGGATTACTTTCATGGCATCTTTCCCTGGCATTCAACCAAATCGACCAGATACTTACCATAACCGTTGCTGTTCAGTGGCTGCGCAAGCCGCAGTACCTGTTCGGCGTCAATGTACCCTTTGTTGAATGCAATCTCTTCAACACAAGCCACCTTGAGGCCCTGGCGCTGTTCAATCACTTCAATAAAACTGCCCGCCCTCATCATACTTTCATGGGTGCCGGTGTCCAACCATGCGACACCGCGCCCCAACCGCTCAACATACAGGTCGCCCTGGGTGAGATATGTCTGGTTTACATCGGTGATTTCCAGTTCACCCCGGGCTGAAGGCGATAGGTTGGCAGCAATCTCCAGCACTTGCTGGTCGTAAAAGTATAAACCGGTTACAGCCCAATTGGAAAGGGGCTTTTCAGGTTTCTCCTCAATATCGATGGCTTTGCCGGTCTCATCAAAAGAGACCACGCCGTATCGCTGGGGATTTTTCACCCAATATCCGAATACGGTGGCGCCTCGTTTGCGGTCCATGGCAAATGCCAAGGTTTCAGGCAAACCGTGGCCGTAAAAAATATTGTCGCCCAGGATCAGACAGACGCGTTGGTTTCCAATAAAAGAGCGCCCGATCACAAAGGCCTGGGCAATTCCCTCGGGCTTGGCTTGGGCAAGATAGGAGAAAGACAGCCCCCACTGGTTTCCGTCACCCAGCAGCGCTTGAAAATTGGGCAGGTCCTTGGGTGTCGAAATGATGAGAATATCACGGATCCCTGCCAGCATCAGAACCGACAAAGGGTAGTAGATCATAGGTTTATCATAGACCGGCAACAGTTGTTTACTCACCACCCGCGTGATGGGATAAAGCCTCGTCCCGCTACCGCCTGCCAGGATAATGCCTTTCATATAATCTGTCTCTCCTTCATACGCGACGGTATGCGCTAGCGTAACGTATAATTGGTTTCAATCCATTTTCGGTATTGACCACTGCGCACATCATCAACCCACTGTTGATGGTCAAGGTACCAGTCCACTGTCAGGCCCAAAGCCTGTTCGAACTCAAATCGCGGCTGCCATCCGAGGTGCTGCAAAATCTTACCGGCATCGATGGCGTATCGCAGGTCATGGCCTGGACGATCGGTGACAAATTGAACCAACCGACGGCTCTTGCGCCCCCCCTTGCGATTGAGTCGATCGTCCATCATCTCACACAACTGGTGGACCACATCAATATTTCTACGTTCAGCACCACCACCGATGTTGTAGGTTTGGCCGAGGGCGCCGTTTTCAAAAACGGTCAACAAAGCCTCACAATGGTCGACGACATAGAGCCAATCCCTGACATTTCGGCCATCTCCGTACACAGGCAACGGATTCTCCTCAAGCAGGTTGAGGATCATCAACGGTATCAGCTTTTCAGGGAACTGGTAAGGCCCATAGTTGTTGGAGCAATTGGTAATCATGGCCGGGAAATCGTAAGTACGGTGCCAGGCACGAACAAAGTGGTCCGAGGCAGCCTTGGAAGCAGAATATGGACTTGAGGGATCATATGGCGTTTTTTCAGTGAAATAACCGCTTGCCCCCAGACTGCCGTAAACCTCATCGGTGGAAACGTGAACAAAACGGAAATCTTCCGGCAGCCCCCCTTTCTCCAATACCATTTGGCATGCAGCCAGCAAACGACAGGTGCCCGTCACATTGGTTTCCACAAAGTCCAATGGACCTTGGATCGATCGATCCACATGGGATTCTGCGGCAAAGTGAAAAACGCCTACGGGCTTTTCAGCGTTGAGCAATTGTTCCAACAATGTCGTATCGGAGATGGTGCCATGCACAAATCTATACTGTTCAGGCAACCGCCGGGTCACATCGTCTAAGTTGGCGGCATTGCCGGCATAAGTTAACGCATCAAGATTTACAATGCGGTAGTGCGGTCGGATATCCAACGTATGGCGAATAAAATTGGAGCCGATAAACCCGGCGCCGCCCGTCACTATAAGCGTTTCCATTTGCGCTCTTTCCCTTAACAGTGATTGTGCCGACCGTATACGTCATCGAAACGTTCGATGTCGTCATCTGCCAGATAGCTTCCCGATTGGACTTCAATCATTTCCAAAGGTATTATACCAGGATTTTCAAGCCGATGAACAGTTCCCAATGGGATGTAGGTCGACTGGTCCTCCTTCAAAATAAACTGCTCATCTGCCTTGGTCACCAGTGCGGTCCCCTTCACCACAACCCAATGCTCGGCACGGTGCAGATGTTTTTGCAATGATAGCTTCGCCTTCGGCTTTACGGTGATGCGCCTGACAGCAAAACGATCAGATAAATCCATATCTTCAAAACTGCCCCATGGACGGTATACATTCTTGTGGGTCACAGTCTCAACCCGCTTTTTGTTCTTAAGCTGATCCACCAGGGCTTTAACTTGTTGGACATGATCCCGCGGTGCCACAAACACCGCGTCTTTGGTCTCCACCACCACGTGGTTGTTCAAACCGACAGCGGATACGAGTCTGCCCGAGGAATGGATAAAAGAGTTTTTGACATCCTGCAGACAAGCGTCCCCATATACCACATTCTGGTCATTATCCTTTGGCCCCGCCTGCCAAAGCGCCTCCCAAGAGCCCAAATCGTTCCATCCTCCGGCCAATGCAACCATCACACCGGAAGTGGTTTTCTCCATCACAGCATAATCAATGGAGTCGGATGGGCAATCCGTAAAGGCTTGTCTGTCCAAACGAAAAAAATCAAGATCAGCCTTACCTTGATCAACGGCACGCTTGCAGGTTTCAACGATCATTGGCGTCTGTTTTTTCAACTCCTTCAACAGATTGTCGGCCTTGAAAAGAAACATACCGCTGTTCCAACAATAGTCCCCGGACGCCAGGTAGGCTTTGGCTTTATCAAGATCCGGTTTTTCGACAAATTGGGCGATCTGCCAAACCTCCGGACCACCTCCGTCCGCCTCCGACGTCAAAGCAGGCCCTTTACGAATGTACCCGTATCCGGTTTCGGGTGCCTCCGGCAGGATACCAAAAGTCACCAATTTGTCCTGCCGGGCAAATTTGATCCCTTGTTCTGCCGTGGCAATAAAGCTGCGGGGATCTTGAATATGGTGGTCCGAAGGCAGCGCCAAAAGCATGGTATCATTATATTTGGCCTGTGCCATCAAGGTCGCCACAGCCAGAGCCGGTGCGGTGTTTCTTCCTACCGGCTCTAAAACAATGGCTTCAGGATTGACATTGATCTCACGTAGTTGCTCAGCAACAATAAATCGATGATCTTCATTGCAAAGAATAATTGGCGGCCCAACACCATCAAGAGGTGAAAGCCGTAACAGGGTATTCTGCAGTAGTGTTTTTTCCCCCACCAATCGCATGAACTGTTTGGGATACAATTTGCGCGACAATGGCCATAATCGGGTACCCGAGCCACCTGCCAATATGACGGGAGTTATCATTAATATGCTCCTAAAGTTCATCTTTTTTTTGATGGAGATTGATGGTGCCGGCAGCCTTTTTAGTTGCTTGAAATTATAAAATTTTTCAATTTTGATGGGGTTACATAGCATAGATACCCTAAGGGATCAACAAGTCAATAAATCAACTTAACAATCTGTTATTAGAGAAAAAATACCTAAAAAAGTTAAATATCGACATGCTCCGGCGCCAGGGCGATAAACGCCTCGATGGAGTTGGTCTCGGGACAAGGTTTGAGCTCTTGGGCGCTGCCCAGCTTTCCGGTAGGCTCCACTGTAAAAGAGTCGCCATCCCGGTGAAGTCGATGCTTTGAACCGCATGCACGA
>JASFKE010000005.1:0-18654 GCA_050118795.1 Desulfobacteraceae bacterium
GGTTGCGGAATTTGGCCTCCGATTCCTTCAAAGCCTCCAGGGCCGATCTGTGCACATGGATACCACGGGCCAAGCGCTCTTTGGCCCGGGCAAGGGCATGTTCAAGCGCTTCGATGCGGGCGTTTTTTGCGTCAAGATCCGCCTGGATATTCTTGGTGTCCGGCCGGTGGCGTGGCATGGGGTCTATCTCATTCCATCAATTGCAATAACAGGCACATGATCCGGTCAAACTGCTGTTGGAAGTTCAAATCGAGTGCAAACAGGGGTGGTGGGGCGACACCGGTAACCCCTGACGATTAACCTGCTCATACCGCTTATACCGGTTATGAGATAATTATATATCGGCCGGTTATCTTAGTAACTTAACCCCATTGTTGAAAAAGTCTTTAGGCTCCGAAGTCAAGTTTTCATCTTTTTTATACAGCTGTGGGGTTCACAGGGGCGATACCGTATGGGGCAATAAGGGGCGTAACATTCCAACCTCGCGCGCGCCGGTTGCTGTGGGAACCAGCCGCTGATGCGGCCGGGTAAATCGGGGCAGGGTTGAGCCGGAGCCTTATTGGTTTCTGAAGGCTCCGGCTCACCGCAGACCGGGAATGTGTGAGTGCTTCGCGGCGGCCATGACACTCTTGTCGGAGAACGGATGTCAAATATACGTTTCAGCCATGGTGATTGTGATAACGCTCTTGCTGCTCGTCAAGAATCTCTCGTAATATGTCCATGTTCGTCAAAGGGTTCATAATCACGGCACGCAACACCACCACCGGATCGCTTCTTGAATTATGTTCATACAGGGTTGTGCGGGAGACAAAACTGTTACCGGCTTCTCGTTGTTGGACCTGGATCCGGTGGTTGACAGCGTTCAGTGCTTTGTTGATTTCCCGTCGGGCGGTCATATCCGCTGTTTTGAGGGCAGATTGGTATTCCGGAGGGCAAACCCGGTAAGTCAAGATGTTCAGCTGGGGCGCTGATATCAGTTCAAACATTGGGCGCCGAATGATCTCGGCTGCAAATTTTCGGGCCGTATCGATGCCATGTTCGATAAGCAGGCCATAACCCTGGGTGCCCATGATCTGCAACGCGCTTGCCAATACGAGTGAATTGGCCTCACGAGAGCCGGCGATTGATGTGATCCCCAGATCCACACTGCCCTTGCGCACGATGTAGCGGGAGTGATAGGAGATGGTGTCAAGCAGATAAGGGTCCTGGAAGTAGACCATTCCGCATCCCATCGGCATGTATAGCTGCTTGTGCCCGTCTACGGTGACCGAATCGGCGCGTTCGATGCCTTTGAGAAAGTGGCCGTATTTTTCGCTCATCAGGGTTGGGCCGCCCCATGCGGCGTCCACATGAAAGAAGATACTGTTTTCATTGCACAGATCTGCCATCTCATCCAATGGATCCACTGTGCCGGTTTCAGTGGCACCTGCTATTCCGATAACGGCAATGATGCGGGTGCGACCTTTGGAAGCGTTGACGTCGCGGATGGTCTTTTTCAGAGCGGTTAGATCGATCCGGTTGTCACGGTCCACATCGATCCCAATAACGTTGTGATTGCCGATGCCCAGCACACCAGCCGCCTTGCTCAGTGAATAGTGTGCAATGCGTGAGACCAGTATGACACAGCGCTCAATGCTGTGGGCCCGGAAGGCGGCTGCAACCCCATCTTGTTCACAGCCCTTGAAATCGCCAAGGGGGTGGAAAATGCGATTGCGTGCCACCCACAAGGCGGTGATATTGGCCAGGGTGCCATTTTCGGTGAAGTTTCCCAAATGGGTGTGTGGGTTCTGAACGTGCCGGGCATAAAACCCATCATCTTTATTGAAGATCAGCCGATGGATTTTGGCCAGAACCTGTTTTTCAACCACTGATACGACTTTGGATGTTTCCACCTTGACCACATTTTGGTTTAGTGCGGCGGTGATGGTTTTTAAATGGACCATAAAGTAGGGAATGGCCGAAGTCATATGTCCGATAAAGTAGGGCGAGGCAACATTGACGGCATGTGGTGCGATTTCGTTGACCAGATCCGATATCACGTCGGCGAGTTTTTTTTCCGGATGTTTTCTGATCGTTGTATCGGCGAATTGACCGGCCAGGATTTTTAGGCTGACCTCTTCTGTAATCCCCACATGTTTTTTCAAGAAATCATGGAGCCCAAAGAGAATTTGCTGCATATACTTGATGAGCGCTTTGCGTGAGTCATCATCTTCAGGTTGGATAAAGATTCTATTGAGGGTTCGCCAATCTGCGATCAGTTTCTTTCGGGTTGTTCTACATGTATTATTCATAATTCGGGTGCAGCTCTATGCAACGTTAGGGTTCAAGGGCGTGGATAACATAAATTGCCTGATCTTATTTGGCTTTGAATCGGTTCAGGTGTTGCACCGATGGGCAGATACAATCAGTATGCACCTGTTGATGGGCCTTGAAAACGGATCCAAATGGCGTTATTTCGCGCAATATTGTGCAATTTGTTTTTTTCCGCGACCTTCAGGTCTCACCCCACCTTTGGAAAAGATCGTGTTCAATTCCCATGTAGTCGAACATTTTCCCAATGGTTTGGTTGATGATATCGTCAATTGTTTTGGGTTGGTGGTAAAATGCGGGCATGGGAGGAAGAATATGGGCTCCGTTTTGTGACGCCTCCAGCATTAACTTGAGATGGCCCTGGTGAAGCGGTGTTTCCCGGACCATCAAGATGATCTTGCGTTTTTCCTTCAAAGTTACGTCAGCTGCTCTTACAATAAGGTTTTCACCGTAACAGTTGGCAATCCCGGATAAGGTTTTTATACTGCACGGCGCCACTATCATGCCTCCGGTCAGATATGAGCCGCTGGCTGGTGCTGCACCGACATCCCGGTTGTCATATACATGGTCGGCCATGGCCAGTACCGCCTCGGCGCTATGGTCCGTTTCCAATGAGATGTTATATTTCCCGGCTTCAGATATGATCAAATGGGTTTCGATATCCATACCTTGGAGTAACTGGAGTGCCTTAATACCGTATATCGCTCCGCTTGCGCCGGATATGGCAACAACGATCCGTTTTTTCATTTTCAGCCCCTCTATTTGGTTAGCATGCCAGCGTCAGGCCTATATTCATTAGCCATAGCTTATTTTAGTATAGAGTTAAAGTCCTTAAGCATAACGGGTCATGTTCGCTTTTTTATGTCATATCTAAATGGTTGGATAGGTGTATGGATAGATCGATCCATCGTCTGAAGTTGCTCTATGATGGACAAGAATGGAATTTAAAAACGCACAAAGATGTCCAGGCTGAAAGTGGGCGTGATCTTAGTGCGGGTATAGGCTGTAAAATAATTTTTTTGAAAGGCTACAGTCGTCAGGATGCGCCATCACCATCTTTACGTCGGCACCGTTCTCGACGGCATATCCACCCCACCGTACTGACGTAAGTGAATCCTTCACAATCATCTTGCCGTCGATCTGTCTGTGTCCTTTTGCACGGCTCCATGTTTTGTCGTATTCGGTTTTGGGGCCCTGTGGTTGATTCCTTCTCTTCCATGATGTACCTCAAAAAATAGTATTCCGACCAATGGTGTGGAATTGATGTTGTTTTGCCTTAAAGGCAGGTTGAAATTGACTGAATCTGGGGAATTCAGATAAGACCTTCAGGTGGCGCATAGCGAGAGCATCTTCGATCGTATAGCGCAGATTATAATCTATGGTCTGTCATACGGCAAGGTAAAAATATATCATCGGCGAATGTGAAAGGATTTACTTTCTGGATATAACGTCACGGATTTAACCTTCTATATTTAATGAGTCGCTGTTCTGCAATTTACCCTGTTGTTGCAAAAGTCTTTCTTTGTCATGCAACTTTTGGGTTTATTCAGATTTGTCCTCTTCGGGATCTTTTTCACCAGGCGGGTTGAATTTACCGGGCGGATTGAATGTTTCAAACAAGTTCTGGAAAGGGTTGATACGCGCGAAACCTTTTTGGGCGGTTTCGGACATGCTCAGGCCCATTTCAACCCATTGTTGAAAATGACCATCCATAGCTTGCTTGTGGGAGATAAAATTTTCAAATATCTGTTGGAAATACTTCTCAAAAAATTCGCCCAGCAAATTATCTCCATATCGAATGATAATATGGAGCAGCGGAGCCGGCAGCAGGGCGTTTTTATTTTTGGCCTCCTCCAGCACGATTTGGGTCAAAATAAATGCGGTGACATCCTCTTTGGTTTTTGCATCGTAGATGCTAACTTGTCGACCATCATGAATATATTCAGATACTTGACTTAATGTCACGTAGGTGCTTTTTTCGGTGTCATAGAGCCTGCGGTTGGCGTATTTTTTTAATACAACAGGATCGGGCATGGGTCTGGCCTTGTAAACCTTTCATTCTTATATAGGCTTTAAGATTATGCTGTTTTGTGGCGCAGCAATTATTTTGAGCATACTGCTAACCGACACTTAAGTAAAGATATTAATATTTTATATGCGGATCAGGTAAAGTACGGTCCTTGTGAGTGCAAAAAAATGTTGCAATGCACAAAAAATATGTTGACACTCCATCCCGTGTGGCTATATTTGTGTTCATACGACGATATTGATTTTTGATGCAGTGCAATAACAACTTAATTTAAAGGAGGTAAGCAAACAATGGATTTCAATAAACTGGAGTACGACGAGATTACCAAGCAAGTCATTGATTTTCAAAAAATGTCTTTTTCAAGCTGGTACAATGCCGTTGCCATGGTCCAGGACCAAACCACGACAGCAATGGATATGGTATTGGACCAGAGCACCTGGGTGCCGGAAGACGGGCGCAAGGTCGTTCAGAGTTGGCTCAATGCCTGTCAGAATGAACGCGATCGCTTTAAATCCTATGTGGATGAAGGTTTTTCCAGTGTTGAAAAATTAATCGCAAAGGGGAAGAAGACCGCCCCCGCCAAGGCCAAATAACCTTTCGACTTATTTGAAGCAAAAGGAGTCGCCAAGATGAACCAAAACCAAATTTTTAAACAAATGATCGAATTTAATCAAGCTACCTTTAACAATACCTTCCAGGCTATGGTCTTGTTGCAGGATCAATTCGAGCGGATTGCTCAAACCACTGTCGAGCAAGCAAACTGGCTACCTGCCGAGGGTCGCAAGACCATTGAAAATTGGGTTGAAGCGTACAGGACGGGGCGCGACAACTATAAAAGCTATGTTGATGACAGCTACAAAAAAGTTGAAACATATTTGGAAAGGTCATTGGGCTAATTTAGTTTGCCAGGCGTGATGGCGAGACAACGGCCCAGTTCACCGGAATCTCGCCACGCCTTGAAATTCCAAATCGAGGTTTCCGATGCATCTCATCAATAACAAAGGTTTACGGCTGATGACCCAATCAGAATATCTCAATTCGTGTCAAGGTGCGGCCGCCGTTGCGGATATGTTTACCGCAATCCAGGCTGGTGCGGCAACACTGACCAAATATGCCAACGCATTTTATATTCCATTCCTGATCTCTATGAACTATTTCAATCGCGAAGAGTCTCAGCGATTCTGGGCGCGCACGCCGTTGGAAAATCTTCTGGCCTATATTAAATTGGGACAGATGAATTTGGACTTAACGGCACGGGCATTGAGTGGCAGTTTTGAGGCGTCCGGACAATTTATTCAGAAAGAGCTGCACGATGTCCTGCCATCTCTTGTGGCGTGTGACCCTGAGGTGTGTTCCCAGTTCGCCCAACGGATGCAGAAATTGGTTAAGGGCGTGGCGTATGTTTACCCAGAGGCCATAGATGGAATTGAATCGGAGTTCGGGTTTCATTTCGAGCGGCAACCGGCCCATACCAAAGTGGATGAGACCGGCCGTTTTGAGCTTTACCAGGTCCTGCCCAGTGACACCAAGGTCAAAGTGCGTGAAGATGGCAAACCGTTGTTGATTATTCCCCCCTTTGTGTTAGGGGCCAATATTCTCTCCTTTCTGCCGGGAGAAAAACGCAGTTATGCCCACGCCTTTGCCAACCAAGGTATTCCGACCTACATCCGGGTGCTTAAAGATATTCAAGCCAGCGAAGATGTGCAGGTGATGACCCCTGCAGATGACGCTGTGGACACACTTCGGTTTTGCGAGATCCTTAAAAAACGGCATCAGGCATCCGTGACCCTCAATGGTTATTGCCAGGGGGGATATTCTGCCCTGTGCAATATTCTCAGCGGTAAATTGGATGGTTTGGTAGATGCTTTTATTACATGCGTGGCCCCCATGGACGGCACCCGCAGTGAAGGGCTCTCCCAATTTCTGAAAGGCCTTCCGAACATCTTCAATGATTTGTCATATGGGACCAAGGTGCTGCCCAACGGCAATCGGGTTGCCGACGGTACGCTGATGGGCTGGATCTATAAGTTGAAAAGCATCGAGATGGAGACACCACTGCTGGCCATGTGGCGCGATATGATGCTGGTGGCGCACACCAACGGTAACCCTGAGGCCATCAGTAAAACCGCCTCGGCACTGAATCACTGGCTGATGTATGAGCGCAACGATCTGCCTATGGAGATCACCCGGATGAGTTTTGAATCCTACAACACACCCATAACAGCCGATGGTACGCTGCCGGTCAAGCTGTTTGGACGCAAGCTTAATCTCAAGTATCTGGAGGCCAAACAGATCAAATGGTTAATCTGCTATGGCCTGCAGGACGATTTGGTGGAACCTCAAACGGCATTGGCGCCCCTGGATTATATCGATGCTGAAGTGACGGCCTTTCCAAAAGGGCATGTGGCGATCGCTACCTCCTGGAGCTTTCCGGAATCCGCATATGCACTGCACCAGCGCTATGAAAAGGACGGGGGGGTGGGACCGGTTCGTTTTCAACTCGATCTGGAAGCGGAACTGAGTTCCGGGGGAAAAAAAGCTTCTCCAGCGGCCGTTGCCAAAAAGGGGCAAATCAAGGTGACTCCGGCCAAGACCCAAACGGCGCCAAAGACAAAATCCAAGGCATCACGGGGGACAAAAAGCGATGCAAAAATGGATATATCGCCTAAACCACCCAAGCCACTTCAGTAGGACCGAACCCATGCATAGCGGCGAGGATGTTTAGACAGGAAGGAGTGCGGCCATGAACGGAGAGCTAATTGAAATCTGGGGACGCTGGGTGATGGCGGGGCTTCAGGGACACAGCCAAATGGATATGATGCGCCAATGGTGGTTCGGTGGTCTCAAAGGATTGCCATCATGGGGCCGCCCGGCCCAAATAGACACCGCTGCCAATATGTTGGACGGCTGGCAGCAGGTTTGGGAACCGATATTTAAACTGCATATGCTCTCGCTGGGAATGATGGGAATGGTCTCCCGGGAGAAATATGACGCTTTGTCGGATCGAGCCCAGGCGCTTGAAGACAAGGTTAAAGAACAGGCCCAGACCATCGATCGCTTGCGACATTTGTTAAGCCAAACCGGCGGTGAAAACAACGTCGTCGTAACCCAACTCCAGGACCTGATCGGACAACAAAGTCAACAGTTTAAGCAACTCACCCAAAGCGTTGGGGAGTATCTTAAAGGCAGCGCAACAAACATATCCACAAAAAAGTAAGCATCCTAATAGATACCCTCTGCGTGCCGCCCGGTGATCGATGGGGGTTTATTTCAACCGCGAGCCAATCGATCATAACACCCAGATTCACAGCACCCTATGCGCTTTTTGGGGAAACAGGCCGATGACCGACAATCCCGAGCCTCGTCCGGTAGATCTCCAGTGCGGTGCCGCTGCAAGCCAATAATTGCTTAACCATTGGAATCAAAAGATGATTTTTGATGGTTTGGATCATCTTTGCGGCCTCTCTTGCCTTGACATCGCCACGGGTATGGCTTAGATAGCATTTCGCGGTTACGGGATCACTCGGTTAAAATATAGAGTGCCGGTCAGTCAGATCCGGGTTGGATCATTTTGCTCTTTTGGGTTGGCCACATTGAACAGGAGGCTGCCGTGCCGGTAATCCATAATATATATATCCAAAATAAGCGGGTCATGGGACGCAGGTGGCATGCAATTTTATTATCGACGTTGTTCGGCAGCGCTATTTTAATCGCCGTTGGTTTGGGGTGGATGCTGGCCAATCGTTCCGGAGAACAACTTGGTGATGTGCCCAGCGGCCCCGGTTATGGGCCCCGTGCCGTTGAAAAAAGTGAAATCCATCTCTATTTCGGTGACGATCAGGGGCGGTATTTGACAGCTGAGCAGCGAATTGTCGATCGCCCTGGGGATGCTGTCGCTTTTGGCCGGCAGATTTTGGCGGTGCTTTTAGCGGGGCCGAAACAGGGGGCATCCCGGACACTTCCAAAGGGTGCCGCCTTGCGTGCGTTCCATATCCTGAGCAATGGCGTCGCTTATGTGGATTTCGAATCAGGATCGTTCGATGACCACCCGAAAGGGGTGGCAACGGAGTTGCTTTCAATCTATTCCATTGTCAATTCTTTGGTGCTCAACGTGGAAGAGATAAGAACGGTAAAATTTTTAATCGGTGGCCAGGAAGCCGCCACTTTGGCTGGACATGTGGATATGAGCCATCCCTTTAAAGCCGATATGTTGTGGGTACGATGACAAAATCTATTAAAATACAAGATATTCGAAATATTGGTATCATTGCCCATATCGATGCCGGTAAAACAACAGTGACGGAGCGCATTTTATATTACACCGGGCGCTCCCATAAAATTGGTGAAGTCCACGATGGCGAGGCTGTGATGGACTGGATGCCTGATGAGCAGGAGCGCGGGATCACGATCACCTCTGCCGTAACGGCCTGTCCCTGGAAGGGAAAAGAGATACATATTATCGATACGCCGGGGCATGTGGATTTCACCATCGAGGTCGAGCGTTCTTTGCGAGTCCTGGATGGTGCCGTGGGGGTCTTTTGCGCTGTGGGTGGGGTCGAACCCCAATCGGAGACAGTTTGGCGCCAGGCGGATAAATACAAGGTCCCGAAGTTGGCATTTGTCAACAAATTGGACCGCATCGGTGCTGATTTCTTCGCAACTGTGGAGATGATGAAATCCCGCCTCAATGCCAATCCCCTGATCATGCAACTGCCGTATGGAGAAGAAGACAATTTAATGGGGGTTATCGATCTGGTTCAGATGCAGGCCATTGTTTGGGACGACGATACTTTGGGCGAGAGCTTCAGAGCCGAGGAGATACCCGAAAGTGAATTAGACCGGGCTATGAATTATCGGGATCTGCTCATGGAGACCGTTGCCGATCAAAATGACGAGATCATGGAGTCCTATTTGGCCGAAGAGACCATCGACAAAAAGAGACTGGTCGACGCCATTCGGCAAGCCACCATTGATCTTAAACTGGTGCCGGTTTTTTGCGGCAGTGCCTTGAAGAACAAAGGCGTCCAGACATTGTTGGACGCCATCGTGGACTATCTTCCAGGACCGGCGGACGTCCCCCCCATCAAGGGGGTTCATCCTGAGACCCAAAAAGTAATTGAATGCCCATCTAAAGACAAGCACCCTTTAGCCGCTCTTATTTTTAAAGTGGCCATGATGGAGGGGCGTAAGCTCTCTTATGTCCGTGTTTATAGCGGTCGTCTGGAGGCCGGCAAAGAGGTATATAACCCAACCCGGAAATCCAAAGAGAAGCTTTCCCGGATTTTACGCATGCATGCCAACAAACGGGAACGTGTGGCCGCAGTCGGCGCTGGGAGTATTGTAGGGGTGGTCGGTCTTAAAAATTCATCCACCGGTGAAACCTTGTGCGCCAAAGATTGCCCTGTTTTGTTGGAAAATATTGATGTTTATGAGCCGGTCATATCTGTGGCTGTGGAGCCTAAAACCCATTCGGATCAAGATAAACTCATGGATGTTCTGAATAAATTCATGGCTGAAGACCCCACCTTGCGTGTTCGGCAGGATGAAGAGACCGGCCAGATGATCCTTTCGGGTATGGGGGAGTTGCATCTGGAGGTGATTGTCAGCCGCATGCGCCGGGAATTCAACACCCAGGCCAATGTCGGCAAACCCCAAGTGGTCTACCGTGAGAGTATTGAAAAGGAGGCTGAGGCCTCGGCCGTATTTGACAATGAGGTGGCGGGGCAACGCCATTATGCTGAAGTCAAAATGCGTTTGAAACCCCTGCCCCGGGGAGAGGGCAACCAGTTCAAAAATCAGGTGGATGAAACCACCATCCCCGCCATATTTATACCTCCCATCAAAAAGGGGGTGATGGAATCCATGTCCAGTGGCACCTTGATGGGGTATCCGGTGGTGGATGTTGAAGCAACCCTTGTAGACGGTACCTTTAAAGAGTCTCAGGGGACGGAGCTGGCCTATAAGGTCAGTGCCGCAATGGCTTGTAAAGAAGCGATGACAGCCGCCAATTGTTTTTTGCTTGATCCGATTATGAAAGTTGAGGTGTTTGTGCCCGAAGAGTTCATGGGGGAGGTGATCGGCGATCTCAATGCCCGCTCCGGCAAAGTCGAGTCCATTGAACCCAAAGTTGGGTTCCAAGAGATACGGGCCATAATGCCCCTTGCCAGAATGTTTGGTTATTCAACCGCCTTGAGGTCGGCCACCCAGGGCAGGGGCACTTTCTCCATGCAATTTTCTCACTTTGACAAAGTGTGACCAATAGCTTTTTCAACCCAATTATTTTGGGGGCGCTTTGGCCAACGGCCCAATCGATTTCAGAGTTTTTTCAATGGTTTCTATCTTGATAGGATCCTTGACCAACTCTTTTGCTTTGGCCAGATGAAAATATGCTGTCCGGTGTTCCCCTTTTTTATAGTAGAAAATGCCCAAATAATAATGGGCATCGGGCATATTGTTCAGCCGTCCGTAGGTCTCACCCAAGGAGTAATACGCTTCTTTATAGTCTTGGTGTCGATCGATAAGTGATTTGAAGGTTTTCGCGGCCTCGGACAATTGCTTCAATTCCATTTGGGAGCGCCCCAAATAGTAGAGTCCCTCGGGGTTCTTGGAAGAGATGGACAGGGCGCCTTCAAGGGTGTTGGATGCCTCTTTATAGCGGCCGTCGGCATAGTAAATTCGCCCTAAATCCGTCAATATGAAGGGGTCCAGAGCATTTTGAGCTTGTGCTTTTTTGATCTGCTTCACCGCCTCGGTCCTTTTCCCGATACGTGCCAGTACCAGCCCATAACCGTAAAGCATATCGCTGTCGTTGGGATTCTTCTGCAGGGCAATTTTGAACTCGTTCAGTGCAGCCGAAGCATCCCCATGCAGCGCTTTTAAACGGATATTGACATTTTTGAATACGGTGGCCTGTTTGGGTGACGGCTGTTTTGCTTTTGGGGAGGCTTCACGGTTTAGATTTGCCCATGCATCCACCCAGACGAGTCTGTCCTCGATGGCAGGATGGGTCCCCATGTAAGTGGGGATTTGCTGGCTGCCAAACCACTGTTTGCCGCGAATTTTTTTAAGCACCGAAAGCAGCCCTTCGGGGTCATAGCCGGCCTTTCGAATGTACTCCAAACCAGATTGGTCGGCCTGGGCCTCATCTTCGCGGCTATATGCCAATGATGCGGTTTGACCGGCGGCGGCCGATCCGATGGCCAATGTTTGCATCGCAGTGGCGTCACCTGTTGTCGCGCCCAAAAATATTCCGGCCACCATACCGGCCATGGTGGCAAAGTCGATCTTTTTCGAGCGTTCGATGCGTTTGGAGATGTGACGGTTTACCACGTGGGCAATTTCGTGTCCCAAAATGCCGGCCAGCTCATCTTCAGTTTCCATGGCGGCCAACAAACCGCTGTTGATGAATATGTGTCCGGCGGGTATGGCAAAAGCGTTGTAGACATCCTCTTTAACCACATGGAAGTGGTACTGAAAGGGTTGGGGCGGCATTACCGCCAGAATTTTCCGACCCACACTTTCAATGTACCCCACAATTGTCGGATCGTCGATTAGCTCATATTGCCGAACAATGTATTTCATAAACTCTTCGGCCAGTTTCTCTTCCTCTTTGATAGAGATGGCATGTGCCGGTGAATGCCAGACCCAAAGAGAGAGTGAGACGAGCGCAAGTACCAAAAATCTAAAAGACCTGTGTTTATCCATTTGGTATATCATCTTTTTTTTTGTTATGGTGTATAATGGTATAGGTAAGAGATGGTGCTCCCGGTGCAGTTGACCCCATATACCCCTCCAGTTTAAAGGATTTGTTTGATGTGGCCATTGGTGTATTACAACCATCTGTAATTCGAGTCAATTCATATGTCCTGGCTCATAACTAGAATAAGCCTATGCAACATCATGGCACACTCTTAACTGCTTTTCAAACACCATCTTTTATGATAGGGTCCCCACTCTATGGTACAAATCCTTTGCATAGCCAACCAAAAGGGGGGCGTTGGTAAAACTACTACAGCCGTGAATTTGGCGGCGGCTTTGGCGATCCATGAGCAGAGAACCCTGTTGATTGACTGTGACCCCCAGGCCAATGCCACCACCGGTATTGGTATCGATAAGGCACAGCTTCATAAAACCCTGTATCATGGGCTGCTCGGCGAGGCATCGGCCGAGAGTTTGATCGTCGATTCCGAACTCGAACCCCTGAAGGTCCTTCCTTCACGGGTGGAGCTGATCGGTTTTGACATCGAGATGATGGACCAGCCGGATCGGGAGAGAGCTCTCAAACGGCTAATTGCCCCCATTGAAGATCAATTCGATTTTATTTTAATTGATTGCCCACCGTCGCTCAGCCTGCTTACCGTCAATGCGATGACCGCATCCACGGCACTGCTCATCCCCTTGCAATGCGAATTTTACGCACTGGAGGGATTGAGCCAGCTCATCCAGACTTTTAATCTCATCAAACAGGGCTTGAATACCAAATTGCATATTGCCGGAATTCTATTGACCATGTTTGACAAGCGGACGAATTTATCGCAGCAAGTCGCTGAGGATGCCGAGGCTCATTTTAAAGAACTTGTTTTTAATACGATTATTCCAAGAAATGTGCGTTTGGGAGAGTCGCCCAGTTTCGGAAAGCCGATCCTGCTTTATGACGCAGCCTCCATAGGTTCCCGGAGCTATATCGCACTGGCACAAGAGCTGATGGAAAACGGCAGTGCCAATTAAACCCTAACCAAAACATACCCCTTGCGGCTAAAACAGGAATAGACCATGAGCACTTCGCGACGCTCCAAATCTTCGGGGACCCAGAAAAGGAGGAAACTTGCCTTGGGCAGAGGGCTCGATGCTCTTATTCCAAGTGCGGCGCCCCCGGACAGCGCGGGTGATACGGCAACTGATAAGTCGTTGTTTGAGTGTGACATCGACCTTATCCAGCCCAACCGGTATCAACCCCGGTCCAATTTTGCGCCGGAGGAGTTGGAGCAGTTGAGTGAATCCATTCGTGCTCAGGGTGTTCTGCAACCCCTTTTGGTGTGTAAACAGGATGTGGGATACGAGCTGGTTGCAGGAGAGCGTCGTCTTCGGGCCGCCAAGATGGCAGGATTGAAAAGTATTCCAGTATTGCTCAAAGATGTCTCCAATACACAAATGCTGGAGATGGCCATTGTCGAAAATATTCAACGCGAGAACCTCAATCCCATTGAAGAGGCTGAAGCCTATCACCGACTTATCACCGAATTCGGTCTGACCCAGGAACAGGCATCCGCCAGAGTGGGGAAAAGCCGTTCAGCGGTGGCCAATTTTTTACGACTGCGACAACTGCCGGATCAAATCAAAGAGAGCATCACCCGTGGTGAGCTCAGCATGGGGCATGCCCGCGCTCTATTAGGCGCCGATAACGCCGTCCAGCAAAACGCAGCCTGGCGGGCCATCATCCGAAAATCGCTTTCAGTAAGGCAGACTGAAGATCTCGTCAAGCGGTTGCGCAGAGCCAAGGAGGTGGTCGAGCAAAAAAAGAACAATTCCGAAGATCGGCATCTGAGCAGCGTTGCCGAGAACCTATCCCGTCGTTTTGGAACCAAAGTGCAAATTAGGCGACGGGGCAAGAGAGGCAAGCTGGAAATCGAGTTTTACAGTAACGACGATCTGGACAGGTTACTCGAAATCTTTAACACATTGGATTAAACATCGGTGAAGGTTCAGGATCGACTCGACCTAAAACCGGTACCGTTATCACTCTATGGGAATTCACATCGTTATCGACGGATACAATTTCATACGCCAGTCCCACAGATTCAGCGATTTAGACCGGCAGGACCTTCAATCCGGGCGCGAAGCGTTGGTGGAAGCCCTGGCCGCATACAAGAGAATAAAATCCTATGCAATGACCGTTGTCTTTGACGGTACAGACGCACCTGCGGGGATGCCCCGCCGGGACTACCAACGGGGCATCAAATTGTGCTACTCAGCACCCGGTGAGTCAGCGGACACTGTCATCAAGAGGATGGCCACAGTAGAAAAAGAGAAGATGCTGGTGGTGACCTCGGATAACGATATTGTTCGATACTGTGAATCCATGGGGGCGGCTGTGATTGGATCACCCGAATTTGAAGATCGCCTCATGATGGCTCAATACATGGATCTCAAAGGAGCCGATGATCATGAAGAAGATGGCGGATGGCAGCCCTCGACAAAGAAAAAAGGCCCTTGCCGCCGCCTGACCAAACGACAGAGAAAATTGAATAGAAAGCTATCGAAACTGTAACTTTATGCGGAAAAAGATTTGTGTCATAGATGGCCAGGGCGGTGGCATCGGAAGCACCATCATAAAAAAGCTCAAGATTGTCTTTGGGGAATCTGTTGAAATTTTGGCCTTGGGGACCAATGCCATTGCCACTTCCCAGATGCTCAAGGCCAAGGCCAATCGAGGGGCAACGGGTGAAAACGCCATTGTCCATACGGTTGGAAAAGTCGATGCCATAGCCGGTGTATTGGGGATCGTAATGAGCAATGCCATGATGGGGGAGGTGACCCCCAAGATAGCGGCGGCGGTTGCTGGCAGTCCCGCACCCAAATACCTGCTGCCGCTGAGTCAGGATAATGTCGAGATTATCGGCGTCACCAACAGTCCGCTGCCCCATTTGGTGGATGAATTGGTGGACCAACGGTTGAAAAACGATTTGAATGGTCTATCATCTGGATGTGGTCTAAATTGTTAATTACGTTATTGAGGAAATCTTATGTGTGAAGCCGACGCTTACGTTGTCCATGGAGATGAGGAGCAACTGTTCATGAAGTCTGTCGATAAGATCGAGCCGGAGGACGGCGGACTTCGCTTGGTGAACATTTACGGTGAACAGAAGTTCATTCAGGCCAACATCCATACGCTGGCCCTGGTCGAACACAGGATATTGTTAAAACCGTAGTCGATTCCAGCTTTTGTGTAAAATCATGAAGATTACCATCGCCAAAACGGCCGGGTTCTGCATGGGCGTGAGAAGGGCCGTTGAACTGGCTCTGGACGCACCTGCTAAATATCCCAAACCGATTTATACTTACGGCCCCCTGATCCACAACCCTCAGGTTTTGGCCCTGTTTGCCGAAAAAGGGGTCACCATACTCTATGAGATTCCGTCTAAAGGGACCGGGACTGTTCTGGTGCGTGCCCATGGTATACCACCCGAGACACGGGAGGGACTCAAAAGGGCCGGCTTTAAAGTCGTCAATGCAACGTGTCCGCGGGTGGTCAAAGTACAGTCCATTATCAAAAGCCATGCACGCAAAGGGCACGCCGTTATCATCGTTGGAGACGAGGATCATCCGGAGGTAGTGGGTTTGCTGGGGTATGCAGGCGAACAAGGGCAGGTGCTCTCCTCGCTGGAGGCGTTAGCCAAAGCGCCTGCCTATGAGAAAGCGATTATTGTGGCCCAGACGACCCAGAATCTTAGAGAGTATAACCAGATTGAAAAATGGGCTGCCCAACACCGACCGCATTACAAAATTTTTAATACAATCTGCGACTCCACCGAGAAACGGCAAGCCGAGGTACGCCATATCGCAAGCGAAGCCGATGCGGTGGTTGTCGTGGGCGGCAAAGAGAGTGGAAACACCCAAAGACTGGCCGCCATTGTCGATTCCGTTGGGAAAAGAGCCTATCATTTGGAAACCGAGGAGGAGTTGGATGTTGATGCCCTGTCCCGGATGCAGAACATTGCCATCACCGCCGGGGCATCGACACCTAGCTGGGTGATCAAGCGGGTGCTGCGCTCGATTCAGCAGATACCGATCAAGCGGGCCATGGGATGGCAGTCCATTTGGATGAGACTGGAGCGCTTTATCCTGCTGACCAACCTGTATGTCGCTTTGGGTGCCGGGGCCGTGGCCTATGCGGCCATTAGCCTGCAGGGCTTGCCCACGACCTATTCCTCCATCGCCGTGGCCATTCTCTATGTCATATCCATGCACATCCTTAACAATCTTACCGGCCGGGCCGAGAGCCGCTACAATGATCCGGACCGCGAACGTTTTTACAGCCGGTACAAGGTCTCTTTGACAGTGATGACCCTCATCGCCGGCGCCTCGGGGCTTGTGGCGGCATATCAAATGGGAGTGTTACCTTTTTGGGTGTTGCTCTTTATGAGTTTTCTGGGCTTGACCTATAATTGGCGCATTGTTCCCTACATGACTGCTGAAAAACTCAGGTTTCGTTCCCTCCGGTCGTTTCCGGGATCTAAAACCATTCTGATTGCATTGGCATGGGGGGTGGTGACAGCTGCCCTGCCGGCATTGGCCGCGAAAACCGTTCGGCCAATCTCCGGTCTGATCGCATTCACATGGGCGACCACCCTTGTCTTTTGTCGGACGGCCTTTTTCGATATTCTGGATATGCAAGGCGATCGCATCGTTGGAAAAGAGACCCTTCCCATCTTGATCGGCCAAAAGCGCGCCTTTAGACTGTTACAGTTTTGTCTGTTGTTTGGTACGGCTTTGCTGGTGCTGGCGGGCTTAACCGATGCGATGACCCATCTGAGTTTCCTGCTGGTCATCCCATCTTTGCTTTTGTGGGGTGTTATTTACTCCCATGGCCAAGGTCGCATGCTGCCAGGCATGCCAATGGAATTTAAAGTTGAGAGCCTGTTGATCCTGTGCGGTGTGATTGCCTTTTTCTACTCGCTCATCGTTAATTTCTAATGGTCATGAAACCCGAATCATCGGGAGGCGATGGTCGGTTCCACCCCCCGGGCGAGACGATGAATGTTGTCACCATGGCGGTACAGGATCAGCGCCATGATGAGGATGGCGGCGGCGCAAAGGGCCGGATCATGGGTGGTAAACCAGATTGCCGGCGGCAAGATGAAAGTACCGGCAAGTGAACCCACTGAAACCCGTCTTGCCACAAAAACGGTCGATAGAAAAATCAATATGCAGATCATCAAAGCCCAGGGGGAGATGACGATAAGAGATCCCAAGGTGGTGGCGACCCCTTTCCCGCTGGGTCTAAATTTAAAATAGACTGGATAGATGTGGCCGCAAACAGCCGCCAAAACGGTAATGGCCGGCAGCCATTGGTAGTTTGTGGGGCTCTGCAGTACAGCCACCCAAACTGGCGGGATGCCTTTAAAAAAATCGCATATCAATGTGGCGGCGGCCCATTTGTTGCCCAGCGCGCGCTTGACATTGGTGGCGCCGATATTGCCGCTGCCGATGTGACGGATGTCCGCCTTTGCCAGCCGTCGAACGATTAACAGACCAAAGGGGATGGAGCCGAGCAGATAGGCCAAAATCGGCAGCGCCAATGAAAATAAGACAGTTTCCATTGTGGCTCTATAGCATTCATTGCGCGGGCGGCCAACCATAAACCGACAAGATATAAGGAGGAATTGTGGAGCCTGTTGCTGTTCCCATAGACGGTACGTTGGATTTGCATACCTTCAACCCCAAAGAGCTCTCTTCATTGGTGCCTGAGTATCTTTGGGCGTGCCGGCAAAAGGGTATTTTGAGTGTACGCATTATTCATGGCAAGGGAAAAGGTGTCCAAAAGGCAAGGGTTCATGCCATATTGGCCAGGAGCCCATTGGTGAAACAATTTAACAGTGCTGCAGAAAATGCCGGTGGGTGGGGCGCCACTCTGGTGGAATTAAAGCCTGGCGAATCGCCGGCCCCATAACTTGCAGATGCTATCCGGTGTTCCTGGGTAATTCGGCGCCAAATCCGAATATAGGCATTTAGTTTCATGTTGCCGGCGGGATTCAATATATGGCAACTTCGATGTTGACATATGAAAACCTCTACTCTATATTCCGTCCGCATTTGAATTGTGTGAAAACGGCTATTGATTGTTATAGATAAATTTTGATAACGCCGTAAAAAGTCCTAAACTGTGTCATCCCGGCAAAGGCCGGAATAGATAACTACTCAATATTTTTGGATTGCTGCCTCCACCGCTATGACGGTCCGAGTTAAATTCCAGCTTTTTACGAATTCATCAATATGGTGGTGATGGGTGTGTGAAATGCGGTTCGTAAGCCAAGGACCGCGACCATTGCGTCAACTTCCATCAATTTGCCAGGGCAAACCTGCTCCTTCTATGGCTTAGCATATCACTGGCTCGATTTTCCCAGTCAATATTCAATGCAATGCAAGGGATATGCAACGATCTCGATATTGCTGGAGATCCAATTATTCACCAGAGCTCTATCGCATCTGTGAAGCTTTAATTATAGACTAACGAAAATAGGGTTCAAAAATGAGCAGTTGGCCTTTATTTATAGTTGGTGTTGCAAGCGGTATTTTTGCAGCGCTTATAGCGGGTA
>JASFKE010000006.1:0-17777 GCA_050118795.1 Desulfobacteraceae bacterium
AGTTCTCATGGCGCGAATCGTTTATGGCGTTTCCGGCGAAGGCTCGGGGCATTCGTCCCGTGCCCGGGTGGTGTTGGAACACTTGACCAGGGCCGGCCACGACATCAAGGTGGTCACCTATGACCGCGGCCTGGGTCATCTGGAATCCGACTTCGATCTCTTCGAAACTGTCGGCCTGCACATCACTAGCGTGAACAACCGTGTGGATCCATTGAAGACCTTGCTGACCAATCTTCAACGGCTGCCCGACGGCCACAAGAAGCTGCAGTGTCTGCGCAAGGAGATTTTCAAAGGCTTTGCGCCCCACGCCGTCATCACGGACTTTGAGCCCATGTGCGCTCATCTCGCCAACCACTATGGGTTGCCGCTGATCACCATAGATAACCAGCACCGCCTGAGATACATGCGCTACCCGTACCCATTTCGGCTAAAAAAGGATCGACAACTCACCGTCCACATCATCCGGGCCATGATCCCCAAACCCGATGTCTCGTTGGTGACGACCTTCTATTTTGATGAACCCAAAAACCGGCGCACATTTCTCTTTCCCCCTCTGCTGAGGTCCCAGGTGCAAAATCTGAATCCCCAAAAGGGTGATCACATCCTGGTCTATCTCACCAGCGGTTTCGAGTCTTTTGTCGATAGGCTCCGGCAGTTTCCCAGAGAGCGTTTTGTGATATACGGACAGGGCGATGTCGGTCAACGGGGCAACCTCACCTTCAAACCGCCGGGCACCGATGGCTTTCTCAAGGATTTGGAGCAGTGCAAGGGTGTAATGGCCACGGCCGGCTTCACCCTGATCACCGAAGCCCTGCACCTGAAAAAGCCCTACCTGGCCCTGCCCATGACCGGCCAGTTCGAGCAGGCCATCAATGCCGTCTTTCTGGAAGAGATGAAATGCGGGGTCAACCTGCACCACATCACAGAGACCGGTATCGGCGATTTCCTCTACCGCCTGCCGGAATTCGAAAAGGCGCTGTCCCGCCAACCAAATTACAGCAACACGGCGCTCCTGAAAAAGGTGGACGCCCTGCTGGCCGATGATGCCAAAGAGGCCAAATGCTTCCATGACCAGCGCAGAGAACTCAGCACCCCGGCACAGGATGTGTAGCGCCCATCGCGAATCAAATTGTTCAACTTATGGACAGTTAAGTGTTCATAAAATTAACACTTAAGCGAAACGGCCATATTAAGTCTCCCGTTCGCACGGCCTGCCCTCCAACAGGCCGCCTTTATGGCCATCCTTGTAAACCACTCATATCATAATCAATATGATGTACGAGCGACATCGAGTCCGGCAGCCCGGTGCGTTGGCACGTCGTTTGCCATATCAGTTGTCTTGGACAAATCATAGTGGAAAGGTTCCCGCCACTGTGTGCCGTCTGTAACACGTCAGCAAAGGAGAGAACATGCACGCAACCATTCAGAAACCCATTGATGAAATTGTAGGCGCCATCCGGCCGGAAGAAAAAATTTTCGTCGTCGGCTGCAACAACTGTGCTTGGAAATGTCATTCCGGGGGCGAGGAAGAAACTCGCACAATGGCCGAACGGCTTAAAAGAAGAGGCGTGGAAGTTGTCGGCCACACTGTTCCCGGCCCGCAGGGAATGTCCCTGTGCAAGCTTGACAACACGCGCAAGGTTCTGCAGGAGGACTACGCCGATCTGACCTCCCGGGCGGACAGTTTCCTGGTGTTGGGTTGCGGCCAGGGCATCCATACGGTGATTGACGCCACCGAGGGCGGGATGGTGCATCCCGGCTGTGACACGATTTTCGGGGGCGAGACGGTTTCAGCCGAAGATATCAAGGAGTACTGCTCCCTGTGCGGTGAGTGCGTGATCGAGTCTACCGGCGGCTTGTGCCCCATGACGTTGTGCGCCAAACAGCTTCTCAACGGCCCCTGCGGCGGTGCCGAAAATGGGATGTGTGAGGTGGATGCCCAGCGCGACTGCGGCTGGATTCTGATTTACGAACGCCTGAAAAAAATCGAACGGCTGGAGCTGCTCTTCCCCTATCACCCCCCCAAAAACCATGCCAAATGGAGCCGTCCACGTACACTGAAGGTCAGCCCTCACATGGCGACCTTCGCTTCACAGGCAGGACAAATTACAGTCAGCAACCAGGATTAATGACGGTGCAACCGTTATTTTTGATTTAATGCACGGTCCGGCCCGCTGACCTCGCCGGATTTTATATTTAAGCAGCAGGAGACGATTTTATGAAACTTACGGAATTATTTGCTCGCGAAACCTTTGTCATTACCAGTGAAGTCGGACCAATCAAAGGGACGGTATCCCGCGACCGGAGCATTGAACCGGCCTGTGCCCTGGAAGCGCGTTTTTTACAGCATCATGTAAATGCAGTAAATGTCACGGACAACCAGTCGGCAGTGATGCGCCTGGGATCACTGGCCGCCAGCGTGGGTCTCAAGTCCCGCGGTATCGAACCCGTCTATCAGCTGACCTGCCGGGACCGCAACCGCATCGCCCTGCAAAGCGATCTTTTGACGGCCTACTCCCTCGGCATCGATAATGTATTACTGCTCACCGGCGACCACATCCAACTGGGTGATCACAAAGAGGCCAAGCCGGTCTTCGACCTGGACTCGGTGCAGTTGATCCGAATGGCCAGGGGATTGTGCGACGGTTTCGACATCGCCGGTCATGCCATTGAAAATCCCCCGGACATGGCCCTTGGCGCCGTGGTCAACCCCAACTTCGCGCCCTTGGACCTCCAGCTTTTGAAAATGAAAAAGAAGATCAATGCGGGCGCCGAATTCTTCCAAACCCAGGCGGTTTACGATCCGGCCGTATTCGAGCGTTTCATCGAAAAGGCCCAAGGCTTCGGCTGTCCTGTACAGGTCGGGGTTGTTGTTCTCAAATCCCCCCAGATGGGCCGTTACATGAACAACCACGTGTCCGGTATCCAGGTTCCCCAGAACTGGATCGACGAAATCGCCGAGGTGGACAAGCAGGATCGCAAGAAAAAAGCCGCTGAAATGCTGGGCCTTTTCTTAAAGCAAATCAAGTCCATGGTGCAAGGCATCCACATCATGCCCCTGGGATGGACGGACATCGTACCGGACATCCTGGCCTATGCCGATATCGATGTGAAAAAGGCGGCTTGATTAAGGATCGAACCTTTTTTATATCCGGCCGCTGCCGCGACAGGATGTTTTTATTAAACCGGTAGAATTCCTTGACGGCGATGGAAGTCGCAAGATCGAGGGGGAATGGAATTTTTCCAGGATTGCGCAACTGCTGATCGACAGCAGCGTCCGGGTCGATCAACCCAATAACGTGGGCTGGATGCCACCGATGCGGGCAGCCAAGGCCGGTCACCGGGAAACTGCTGCAAAACGGCGCCGATGTCCGCCTGCGAAACAAAGAGGGCAAAAAAGCGTTGGAATATGCCATAAATGGCGATATTCTGCGCATGTTGCAACCAACAGCTGTGGAAGCAAAATGATCTATCCGGAGCCACTTGGGGGGGGGTGTAAGCAAGGATGAAACGGCTTGATCCTTTCAGCGACCGCATGTCGCGTGATATTCGTAACGCGTTGTCATCGGCGCTGGTCACAGAGTTGTGCGGCGAGCAGGATCGATATGTCGATACCGTTGCCGGCCGATGGCTCGACGATGTCGGCGAGGAGCCATATCGGTCCTATATTGAGCAAAGCCGGGTGCGGTATGGCCGGGTGCTCGATCACATCCGCAAGCGACAGATACGGGGCACCCGCAACCATGCTGTGGTGCTGTGGAATTTCGGGCTTTTTTTTGAAATGCATGAACTGCTGGAAACCATTTGGCTGGGATCCTCGGGAAAAGAGCGCGACGCACTCAAGGGGCTGATTCAGGCGGCCGGAGCGTATGTCCATCTGTTGCGGGGCAAGCCCGTACCGGCTCGTAAACTCGCCCATCGTGCAAGGAAAAACATACGCAAAGCCAAAGAGTATCTTTCATTTATCGGCAACTTGGACCAATTGCTCCATTGCCTCGAGCAGCTTGCCGATCCCCCGCCGAAGCTATTGCATGGGTAACGGGCCGGGACAGCGCCCGGCCCTTCTATTCTGACAGCTGTGGAATTGTGGTCAGCTGAAATAGGTCGTCCGGTGTTGGATGCCGCTCTTTTCGAATTCACTGTAAACCAGCGCCAGACGCGTATTGGCCACCCGGATGGCCGTCTCTTTCTGCTCGCCGTCTTGATCGGTGTCAAAACAGGCGAAACAGCGGTGGCAATGGTAGGTCCTGTCCACAGTGTTGGCTGTAAATTCACCGCTTAAATAAGTTCTGGCCTTATCGGAATGTGAAAAATGCTCAACGGCTGGAATCAGCTCCAGTGTAATGTCGACCGTGATGGATTTGCCGGATTTGGCCATGGCGGTCAGCTCGGGAATGGTCAAATGGGACGGTTCCTCCTCCTTAAGGGTTTCAAATTTAACAATCATATCCTCCAGACTGAACAGGGTTTCGGTGACCTCTATGCCGCCCGATTTAAGCACATGATAGTCGCGCTGCAGGTATCGATTGGCGATCTTCACAGCCTGGGACACATGGGTGCACAGGTTGTTGGGACATCCCCGGGCATAGCATTTCCTGAAATCGAACCCCCTTCCCTCGATGGTTCCGCAGTATTTGGCTAAAAAGATATAGGCCTGGAACGGATGGCGGCGGTGTCGGAATTCAACCGGAAGGATTTCAAAAGCAATGTCAAGGCGGACATCGGCTCCGGCCGCCTTGACATCGATCAAATCGGCGATGCGCCTGGGAAAACGAACGATGGATGATGATTCCATAATCGAACCTTTTTATTGGCAGTTTAAGGCGCTGGAAGAAAATAAGTCCCCCCGGATTGCGCAAAACAACGCGATTTGGGTTCGTCTACAAAGCACATCTGCCGGTGCATATCACAGGATATGTGCCGGTGGATGTAACGCCGTAGACGGACGCAAAGACAAGCAAGGTAGAGAGGCCCCTGTTTTCTCTTCCAGCGCCCTTAGTAGTGAACGGCACCTGGCTTGTCCTAATAGACGAAGACGGCTTTTGCCTCGGTGGCTTCGATGTTCACCGCTCCGGCGGCCGTCGTTTGTGCGCCGTCCACAAGTTCACTCTTCTCATCGATATTGCGCTCTTTGATGCAGGGGACGCAGACCCAAAGTTTTCCGCCCAGTTCGAGAAAATCGTCGAGCAATTTTTTCATGGGGGGAAATCCGCCTGCGGGCGGCATCTTTTCCACATAGCCTTTGTGCGCCAGGTAGACCCCATTGCCTTGCAGGCAGATGGTGGCCTGAATGTCCAGCGCCAGCGCGGCACTGGCCATCACGAAGGGCATGGCGGCCTTTTCCGAATTTTCAGCGGCGGCAGTTCCAATGTACAGGATTTTTTCAGCTTGTTGATCACTCATTGTTATTGTTCCTTTCCATTAATATTCATTTGTTCTATTTTTACCTGACAAATTCGGCCTTAAACTTTTTGTAGTGCACGGGCTTTGACTTTCAGCAAATAGAGAACCAGCGGCCGGTAGAGCTGATGGGTCCATTTGGCAAAAGGCACTTCGATCACCAGCATGGGAACGGCAATCATCATGTGGATCACGTACAGGATGTAGGTGGTCATGGGCAGCTCCAGCAGCCGTCCGAAATGGATCAAAATACCGCTGAAGGTGGTCAGCCAGAGCAGAATCAGAAAAGCCCAGTCCGATGAGTGGGAGTGTGAATATACCGTTTTGCTTTTCTTCAGTCGCCCCCAAATGGCCACCGTGGTGCCGTACAAAATGGCGAAGGTGGCGTAGTACCCCAGCAGCCGCACCGGATGCCACAGGGGGTAGATTTCGTCTCTTTGAAACCAGCGGATGCCCACCACCACCAGCAAGAACACGATGGAGTAACCGGTCATGATCAACAGGTGGTTGATCCATTGAAGTTGCTGGGAGGATGTGCCGCAGGCCTTGAATTTTTTCTGGGTGAGAAACTGGACGATGAACTCTTTGGCCTCTTTGATGTAGATCGGCGCGGGAATTCCCCGTATCAGCCGGTTGGGAAACTGCTGCTTCTCGGAAAAGGAGAGTTCCGGGTACTGCCCCGGATCCCCCATAACCCCTCTAAACAATCGATAGGCGTTGGTCAGCAGGAAAAAAGAGAGCACGGCCAGCATGATCAAATCCAGAATTTCGATAACCGTGTTGGGGGCGAATACGTTCAGCGCCACACGGTCGGTGAGCATGGGGCCGTGGAAATAATAGAATCCGAGGCCCACCAGGGCGGCCACCACCAGAATCGAGAAAACCTCGAAAATTTTCGAGGTGTAGAACAGCCGGGATATTCCGGTCCAGTCGTAAAGGGATGTCAGGTAGCGGCGCAGGCCCATCATGACCTCGCCGGGATTGGCCTGGCGCGGGCAGGTTTCGCTGCAATCCCCGCAATAGTAACACATCCAGGGCTCCGGGCTCTCCATCAGTTTGTCTTTGAGCCCCAACTGAAGGTAGCGAATGGATTTGCGCGGAAAAGGGACCGACTCCGAAGAGAGCGAGCAAACCGCCGTGCAATTGCCGCAGTTAAAGCAGGTTGTTGCGTCTTTGACACCAAATTTTTCGAGTTTTAGAAGCAGTTCAGGATTGACCTCTGATTGCATTGCCTTTCTCCCATTTTCACCAGCCGGTTGCCTTACTAAGCCAATCCGTACTTGAAATAATCACCATCTTTGGCGCCCTCGACCACTTCGCCATATTTTTTCATCCCTGCGACAAAGAGCAGGACCTTGGCCGTGTCCATCCCCAGCGCCCGGGAAATCTGCGGGATGGTTTGCGGTTCATCGGCGATTTGATCACGGATGGCCTTGAGGATTTGATTGTTTTCCTTGATGGTCTTGCGCGCGCGGGCGATGGCCCCTTTGCGGGATTCGCGCAAGGCTTTCATTGTTGCTTTATCGATCGATTGACCCATGATAACTCCTGTTGCAGTGGATGTGCGATCTGTCACGCCGCGACGATGGCATCCACCATCTCTTCGTACTGTTTGAGCGTCCACCCTTTGATGTCGATGGCCCCTTCCGGGCACTCGGACACACAGATGCCACAGCCCGTACACAGGGCCGGGTTGATCCGGGCGACCTTGTCCGCTATGGTGACGGCGCCCTCAACCGGGCAGACCGCCTTGCAGTTGCCGTGGCCGCTGCACATGTTATCTTTGACTTCGGCAACATAGGGATCCAACTCCACAAACCCTTTGCCCAGCAGTGTGGCGGCCTTGGCCGCGGATGCCTGGGCCGCCGCGCAGGCCTCGCCGATGTCCATGGGGGCCTGGCAGGTTCCGGCCAGCAGAATACCGGTGTTGGCCACTTCAACCGGGCGCAGCTTGGGATGTACCTCCTGCAGAAAGCGATCCATACCCGTGGGCAGCTTCATCATCTCCACCAAAGATGGGATGGGTTGAGCCTCCATGCCCACCGCAAGCACCACCAGGTCCACATCGGCCGACAACTCCTCGCCGAAGGTCAGGGTATCCTTGACCCGGATGCGCAGTGGATGCGGCCCACCGGAGATGGACTCAACAACCGGCGGCGAGTCCGGTTCGAAACGGAAAAAGAGCACATTGTTTTCCGAAGCTTTTTCATAGTAGGCTTCCTGGCCGCGGCCGTAGGTGCGGATATCGCGGTAGTAATCCAGCACATGGGTCCGCGGGTAGCGCTGGCGAATCTCCACCGCCGTGCGCAAAACAGCGCTGCAGCAAGTACGCGAACAGTATTCGTTCAGGCTCCCGTCGGCCGCCGGTTCGTCAATGCCTGGAATTTGGCGGCTGCCCACACAATGGATAAAGGCCACGCGCTTGATGGTTCGCCCCTTGATGGTCAGCGCCTGTGCCTTGGAAGGGCCTTTGGACGTCTCCTCGATAAATTCAGGCAAGGTCATGACTTCGGGCTGTTTCATAAATCCGTATTCGCCGTGGCCGGGCGTATAAGGTCTGAAGCCGGTGGCCATGATCACCGTGCCAGTCTGGATGGTATATTCCCGCTCTTTTTTGAATGAGCTGTGCGGGCGGTAGCCGCATAAGGCAGCGTAAGTCCCGGCGGCGATCTCGGTGGCGCAAGCCTGGGGGGGATTCTCTTTCAAGGTCAACCCAAAGTTACCCACGTAGCCCTCGAAGCCGGTCACTTCGGTGCAGGTCAAAACATCGATCCGGTCATCGTGATCCACGGCTTCGGCCAGGGTGCGCACAACGGAATCGGCGCCGGCCCCTGTGGGGTAAAGGGTTGTCAGCTTGGCCGTATGGCCGCCCAGAAAGGGTGTTTTTTCGATCAGGGTGACGCGGATCCCCCTGCGGGACAGATCCAGGGCTGCCCGCATACCGGCCACTCCGCCGCCGATGACCGTGGCATGGTTGCGGGCTTCAACCCGCACCGGCTCCAGGGGTTCCAGCTCCCGGGCTTTGGCAATGGCGGCCGCCACCAGGGCAGTGGCCTTGTCCGTGGCCTTCTCTCCGTGGTGAACCCAGCTGACCTGTTCGCGAATGTTGGCATGCTCGTACAGGTAGGGGTTCATCCGGGCACGCTTGATGGCCCCGCGAAAGGTGATCTCGTGCAGGCTGGGGGCGCAAGAGGCGACAACCACCCGGTTGATCTTGCCGCTTTTGATATCTTCCTGGATCAGCTCCTGGCCCGGGTCCGAGCACATGAACGCATTGGTGTGGGAGACCGCAACCCCCTCCAGGTCCTTCACATTTTCAGCCAGTCGGGCAACATCCACTTGATCGGAAATGTTGCCGCCGCAATGGCAGATATAGACGCCGACTCTTTTTTCTTCTCGGCCCTGTTTCTCCGATGTCATACGATGACTCCTGCGTTACGGACATTTTTTTCTAGGTGGTCTCTTGGAAACCACTTCTCTAAAGCAAACATATCTCATGCCGTTTTTGGTCCCTGAAAGCGCTTTAAGTAGTTGGACGCTTCGATGGCGGCGGCTCCGGCCTCTGCGATGGTATCCACGATATCCTTGGGACCTGTGGCCACACCTGCCGCAAACACGCCCTCCATGGCTGTAACCGTGGGCTGGATCTGCGGCATGGTGCACTGGATAAAATTATCGTCGGATGTGGGCAGATCGCAGAGACCTGCCGGGTTCCAGTGGGGTACCATTCCCAGTGAAAGCACCACGAGATCATGCTCGCGGGTGGCCAGGCGGCCGTCTTCTTCCTGAGCCTCGTAACGCAGCTCAACGTTCTGGTCCGCGCCCTGGGATATTTTAGCGACTTTGCCCTTGACAAATTCGATGCCCATGGCCTTGGCGTTCTGGAAAAACTGCTCATAGCCTTTTCCGAATGCACGGATGTCCATGTAATAGATGGTGATGTCGGCCAACGGCAAGGCGCCGGACAGGAGCATGGCCTGCTTGATGGCGTACATGCAGCATACCCGGGAGCAGTAGGAGACCCCCAGGCTTTTGTCCCTTGAGCCGGCGCATTGAACGTAAGCAATCGATTCAGGCTCCTTTCCGTCCGACGGCCGGATCATGCGCATATAGGGGCCATGGGGAGCCAACAGGCGCTCCATCTGCATGGCACTGATCACATTGCGGATCCGGCCTTGACCATACTCCGCTTTTTGCTCCACCGACACAAGGTTGAACCCGGTGGCCGTCACCGCCGTCTTGGCGTGAATGGTAAAATCTTCGGGCCGCTGGTCGTAGACGATGGCATCGGTGGGACAGACCTTGGCGCACTTGGCGCACAGCGAGCAGTTTTCCACATCCAATGTGGCGATCTGGGGGATAGCGTTGGAAAAGGGTATGTGAACCGCTTTGCGCAGCGTGAACCCGCCCTGCTCCTCGTCCGGCACGTAGACCGGACAGGCATATTCGCACTGGCGGCAGCCGATGCATTTGTCCGGGTCCACGTAGCGCGGCCGGCGTGTAATGGACGCCGCCAGGCCGCCGCCGGACCGATGGTCCAGGGATGTGAGATTACAATCGGTGAAGATGGCGATCTTGTCATGGTGGGCGGCCGCGGCCATTTTCGGTGTCGTAATGCAGCTGGCGCAGTCCAGGGTGGGAAATACTTTTGAAAGCCGTATCATCTTGCCGCCGATGGTGGCATCTTTTTCGATAACGGCCACTGAAAAGTCCTGGTCGGCCAAATCCAGCGCCGCCTGCAACCCGGCAATACCGCCGCCGACGACAATGGCATCATATTCAAGTGTTCGTTTGGTTTCCATGGGGTATCCTGAAGTTATGCCACTTTCTTGAATTGCGGCGGGCCCAGTTCCTGGACCAGGTTGTTCATGTCGTTGACCTCTTTGAGAAAGGCCCGGTTGCACACGGTACAGATTGCGGTCAGTCTCAGCCGGCGCAAATCGATATCTTGCGCCTTCATCAGCTGGTAGACCTTGTCGACCCGCTTGGCCAGCGCGTGGTAGGCGCCTTCATAGGGACACTCCTCTCCGCAGGACATGATGATGATACCGCTGATGCCCTTGCGGAAGCAGTCCATGTAAAACCTCTCCGGAAACAGGGCCGGTGCGCGAACACGCAAAATATAGGTGTTGGCCGGGTAGCTCGAGTGCGCCTGGCCCACAGAGTTGGCGCCCGGATAGGCGCAGGTCTCGGTGGCCAGGATCACTATTTTGCCGTCTTTGGTTTGGTCTGACACGGTGAACTCCAATTATTTGTTTCTGCGGACAAAGTGTTTGTCATATCCGTCGGCCTCGAGGACACCTATGTATTCGTGGCCCACTTTACCGGCCCAGGCCGGGATATCGGTGCGGGTGCCGGAATCGTTGGAGTAGATCTCCAGAACTTCACCTACTTTGACTTTGCCGATGCCCTTTTTGGCTTCCAGAAGGGGCCCGGGGCAGGCGCTGCCGCGGGCGTCAACGGTGCTGGATACTTCAATACTGTTCAGATCGGTTGCTGTCATGACATATCTCCTTTGGTTTGTCGGTATTCGGATTATCTATTTTTTTAAACCGCAGCCTGAAATTCGGGCTGTCGGCGCTCATGGCCTCGTTTTCGATCAGTTCGAATTTACCCGCCGGTAACACGCTCATGAGATCCGGGATGATATCTTCGGCAACACCTGAGACCTCCATGGTTTCACCGGTTTTCATACGCTTGGACTGGCTGACGATCTGCAGCAGGGAGAAGGGAATAATCGCTTCGCTTAGATCAAATGTGTACATAGTCTTCAAGCGGGTCCGTTAGGGTTTTTGTATAGTCTTCTCAGGTAGCAAACACGGTGCCAAAATACCGGCATGGATGTCTGACGACCGCTGAACAGGAATAATATTATCATATCCGCATGTTCCGCGTTCAGGCATCGCTGTGCGAAGGAAAACCCGGGCTTTCAACAAAATCGTGTTGCCACAACATAGTTCGAGTGTTAAGTTAATGGACAAATTGATTGTAAACTTTTTGGACAGATTGAACAGATGGACAGACAGGATTTGAATCACTATTGGAAAACCGTGGTGGACACGATCCAGGACGGTGTCATGATCGTTGCCCCGGACGGCACCATTGTTTCGGTCAACCGCGGGTTCGAAGAGATTACCGGGTACTGCCGTAAGGAGGTGCAGGGAAAGTCGTGCGCCCTGCTGAACTGCAACTCCTGCGAGAGCGCCCGCAACCAGGCGGATTGCCATTATTGCGTTATGTTCAAACGGGGAAAACTGCGCAGGCAGCGCTGCATCATCCACCGAAAAAACGGTCGCCCTGTGAATATCATCAAAAACGCCTCCACACTGATTGACGGCAAGGGTGAGGTGATCGGGGCGGTGGAAACCATGACCGACATCACCAGCCTGGTGGACAAAGAGATTCAGATCGCGTCTTTTCGCCGGGAGTTGCATGCCGAAGATCGGTTCCATGGCATGATCGGTGTCTCGGCCACCATCCAGAAAGTGTTTGAACTGATCGACAATGCCGCCCAGTCCGATGCCCCGGTGATTATCTACGGCGAAAGCGGCACCGGCAAGGAGCTGGTGGCCAAGGCCATTCACGAGAGCGGGTTGCGAAATAAAAACCCCTATATCAAGGTCAATTGCGCCGCCTTGAACGAATCTCTTCTTGAAAGCGAACTGTTCGGGCATGTCAAGGGGGCCTTTACAGGGGCCCTTCGCGGAAGGGAAGGCCGGTTTGAGGCGGCTGCCGGCGGGGATATTTTTCTCGATGAAATCGGCGATCTGCCGCTGTCCACCCAGATCAAACTGCTGCGGGTATTGGAGGAAAAAGCGATCGAGCGGGTGGGCGATAACCAATCCATCAAAGTAGACGTGCGCGTCATCTCCGCCACCAACCGGGACTTGCCAGATCTGATCGCCAAGGGGGCCTTCCGGGAAGATTTTTTCTATCGCATCAACGTCATTCCCATCAATGTCCCCCCGCTAAGGGAGCGGATAGAGGACATCGCGTTGCTGGCCCGCTCCTTTTTCAACAAGATCCAGCTCAAAAGCGGCAAGCAGATCAATGGAATTTCCAATGAGACCATGGAACTGCTTGTGAAATATCCTTGGCCCGGCAATATCCGCGAATTGAAAAGCGCCTTTGAATTCGCATTTGTCTCTTGCAGCCAGGGCATGATCGAGCCACAACACCTGCCCCAGAATATCTTGGCTGACCGCCATCCGCCGCCGGCCGCGGCGGATCCGCCCATAGATCTGGATGCCATCAAGAAGCAACGCCTGGTCCAGGCCCTTGAGTCGAGTAAGGGCAACAAATCCGAAGCGGCCCGCCTGCTGGGCATATCCAGGACCAGTGTTTGGAACCAGATGAAAAAATTCGGTTTAAAAAACTGATGAATTCGTAAACGAAAAAAAAATGAAACTATTTTTCGATCGGTAGCTCTATTAAGTTATCCATCATCCATGAGCACTTCCGCAATTTTGAGGCAATGTGACACGATATTTGTCTATATTCCTCTGCTCCATATAAATGAACATAATTCATTCAATGTACCGGATTTATTGGGGAGGAGACCATGTCAGCGAATGTCAAAGAAATCGATGTAAATTTCCACGTAACGCCTCAGGCCACCCAGCATATGGCAAAATATTTCGAAGGCAAAGAAATTTCACCTGTCCGCATATTTTATCACTCCGGCGGTTGAGGCCCCCCGTCGTTTGCCATGGCTCTGGATGAGCCGAATGATTTCGATGAGGTTTTTGAGGTAGACGGGTTTACCTATTTAATAAACAAACAAACGCTGGATGATGCACAGCCGATCACGGTCGATTTTAAATCGATAGGGTTTCGTATCACTGGCAATTACGATAACGGAAGCAGCCCGGATCGCTGGTAGAAACCGGCTCGGATTCACAAAAACAACATGCAAAAAAGCGTTACTGCGAAAGCAATGGGTACCCGGTATTAGAGCAGGCAAAGACTTCGCCGGCCAATGGTTTTACGTGTTTATATCCCGCCTGTGGCATAATGCTGGCGGCGAAATTGGAGCGGACAACCGATCACATACGACAGGCAACCCAAACCGGGGACTGCAATCTGATCGAAATACATGTAAATCTCCTTTAACGACTGTCAGCCCGGCCCAGGGCCGGCGACAGCCATACGGCAATGGGTTAATCGAAAGCCATTTCCGTTTTCCACACCTCCCAAACTTTGCCGACAAGATCCGGGCCGGGTTTCAACGTGACCTTACCGGGCCGCCAACCGGAAGGCGTAGCCTCGGCTCCCTTGCTGTTCCTGACCAGTTGAAATGCCTGTATCTGGCGAAATGTCTCGTCCACGTTGCGGCCCACCGGCGGGGTCAAGACTTCATATCCTTGAAGGACACCCTCAGGGTCGATAATGAACCGTCCGCGGGTCTCTACTCCTGCATCTTCATCAAAGACACCGTATACCTTGCCCACGCGGCCGCCTGCATCGGAAAGCATGGGAAATGGGATCCCGCTTTGTACCATTTTGGAAAGCTCTTTGTCGTCCCACATCTTGTGTACAAAAACGCTGTCAATGCTTACAGACAGAATCTCCACGCCGAGCTTTTGGAATTCAGCGTATTTTTCAGCAACTGCCGAAATTTCCGTGGCTCAGACAAATGTGAAATCCCCGGGATAAAAGCACAGTAGTACCCACTTGCCCAAGTATTCCGACAGCTTAACGGACACAAACTTACCTTGCTGATATGCGGGTGCAACAAAATCGGGGACTTTTTTTCCGACCTGAATCATGGGTTTCACCTCCCTCGAGCCTCCCGGCTCACTTAAGGTTTCTTTGTCAACACTCTCTCCGACAGGGCCGCCCGTCGGTCTTGCACAACCGGCATCCATCTCTTCCGGCATCATGCCCTCCTTTCGATTGGTTTAAATTACCCTAAAGCATTGATGAAATTGATATAGTTGCATAAAAAAGACGGAGGCCTGTTGGATCTCCCCCGTCAGGCGCCTATCGTTGTCCGCAGCAACTGCCGGGGCCGGCGCAAGCGGAGGCCTCACCGGGTCGACTGCCGCAGCAAGTGGTGTCCTGAGGACCAGGCATTTGTGGACCGGTTCGCCCGGTCATGCTGCTGGTGGCCGACATTAATTTAGCGGTATGCAGACTGCCGCATGACGGACACGGCATCGCCCCGTCGCTGCCCATGACCAGTACCTCTCCGGAGTAGTCGCAATCCTGGCATTGTATTTCATAAATCGGCATATTTATCCCCCCTTTGAATTGGTTCCGATACGCACCTTGTCCCCGCAGCTTCCGACGCCTGTAGCGGAAGCATTGCATCGGCCGCAGAGATCCGGCTGTCGAGGCGCCCGGGTGTGCCGCCAGAACCGCGCACCAGGCGCAATGACCGCTTTTGCTTCATCGAAATGTTCAATTTTAGTTGTTTTCATCTAAAGAAAACCTGACAGAATCCTTTACGACGCCACCGCCTTTTTCCCCAAACATGAAATGGAAAGTGCCAAGATGTGATCCCAGGCCCGACGGATCTGTCGGGATATAGGGCCGCTGGCGTATTCGGTGACGGCTCTGCCTTCGACCATGGCATGGACAAACACCGGATCGTGGGGCAACTTGGCGACAACGCTGTGATCACGCTCACGGCAGAAGGTTTCAATCTCCTGGGCAAGCTTTTCGTTTAAATCATATTTATTGATGATTGCGGCCACGGGAATTTTAAAATGGTCGCAAAGGGAGACAATCCGCTCCAGGTCGTGAAGCCCTGAGGGGGTTGGTTCGGTGACAATCACCGCCAGATTCACCCCGGACAGTGAGCTGATCACCGGACAGCCGATTCCGGGAGGTCCGTCTGAAAGAATCAGCGGCTGCGCCTGGGCCTGGGCCATCTCTTTGGCCCGTTGGCGCAGCACGGCCACAAGACGGCCGGAGTTTTCCTCTCCGGGAAAAAGCTGGGCATGGACCATGGGGCCGAAGCGCGTATCCGAGCTGAACCAGTTGCCGCAATGTTTTAAGGTAAAAGCAATGGCATCGGACGGACAGAACTCAACACAAACCTTGCACCCTTCACACTTGAGTGGATCGATAACAGGCGCCGGAGTGCCCGGCTGCACGGCGTCATAACGACACATCTGTCGGCAAGTGTCACACCCATCGCACAGATCCGGTTGGATGACCGCCTCGTAGCCGGAATAAAATTCATGGATCTGTTGGGTATTGGGGTGCAACAACAGGTGCAGGTCGGGTGCATCCACGTCCAGATCGCAAATGATGACATTGTCGGCCAGGTGGGCAAAAGCCGCTGTCAGCGATGTTTTGCCGGTTCCGCCCTTGCCGCTGATGATCAGTATTTCAGGCATGTTGCACCTCTTGTCGGCAAGTGTGGGTGTTCAAAATCGTTTCCGCCAGATCGGTAAAGGTGGATTGCAACTCGGATGAAACCCGGGCCACAATCCGGCTGTCGGCATAGGCCGCGGCAATCTCACGGGAAAAGGGGATTTCAGCCCAGACAGGCAATTGTTTGGAGCGACAAAAATCGTAAACTGCGTCTTCGCCCAGTCCGGCACGGTTGATGACGATCCCCATAGGCTTGCCCAGAGGTAAAAAGGCCTGATGGGCCAGCTTTAAGTCGTATAGCCCGAACGGGGTCGGCTCGGTGACCAGTACAATGACATCTGCGTCCATCACGGCGCTGACCGCCGGGCAGCTGACTCCCGGCGGGGCATCGATGATCACATCCGTTTCCAATCCTTCAATGAGGGTATTCAACTTGGCTTTGGCCTGACGCATGAGGGGCGGGCTCATCGCTTCCCCGATCCGCAGCCGCCCCGTCAGAAAACCGGTGGCCCCCGCCACCCCCCAACTGAGACGGCCCAACTCCCTCCGGCCGGGCGACAAGGCTTTTTCAGGACAAACGGCCAGGCATCCGCCGCACCCATGGCACATCTCCGGAAATACCATCAGCACCTCCCCCAGCACGCTGATGGCCTTGAACTGGCACAAATCGGCACAGGCACGGCAATGGCTGCACTTGCTTTCATCGGCCTCGGGCACTTCCATGAAGGCCTTTTCCTCTCCATGGATGTCGGGCTTGAGGAACAGATGCAGGTTGGGCTCCTCTACATCGAGATCCATCGCATATAAGGGATTCGGCCAGATCGTGGCCAATGAGGCACAGACAGTGGTTTTTCCGGTACCGCCCTTTCCGCTGGCAATGGCGACCTTCATCGTCCGTGCCCCCTTCGGTTGGGAGCGGCAGCCCACTCCACCTCTCCTTTTGTATAACGTTCCACAGCCTGGCGAACGGTCATATTCTCCAGATTTTGGGCCACTTTGATCTTGCCGGCCTCCAAAGCCAAAAACGCCTTGGGCCCCACATACCCTGTCAGCAATACGTTGGCCCCTGCACGGACAACATTCTCGGCCGCCTGAATCCCGGCCCCCTGGGCCATGGTCTGGCTGGCGCCGTTGTCGATGTACTCGAACTCAAGGGTCTGGGGATCCACCACAATAAATCCTGCCGCCCGCCCGAAACGGGGATCCACAACATCATCCAGAGTTGGCCCCTCGCTGGTAATGGCAATTTTTTCCATTTTTATCTCCTTCGCATAGGATTCGGAACCCTTCTGCATTTTCTCGCTCTTACCAATGCCATTCACCCTTTGGCATAATGAGCATATGCCCATAAATAAGTTCAAATGGATCTGATGTCAATCGATAAAAATGAGAATATGCCCCAAAAAAAAGAGAGCAGGGGCGACAAACCAATGGAAACTGGAATGGATCATATTTTTTTAGGAGCAGGAAGCCTCAAACAGGGGGTTGATACGGTAATCCTATTCAAAAAAACACCTTTAATTTGTAATTTTTTCATAAAGTGGCATACATGGCGGCAGTTTTCACCCACTCTCCCGGTGTATACGTATTGGTTCATAAACCGAGATACCAACAATTAGCAGCCCGCCCAGAACAATCCTCAGGTCCGGTATTTCCGAAATCAAAAGCGCCGCGAAAATGATACTGTATAAAGAAAATTTTCGATGGATCGTTAAAGCCTGTTTAACTTTATCTTGCGAGTGTTCCAGACTTGACACGAGCCCAATATGAGTTATTATTGACCCACAAAATTGTTTAATGGTACTTTTATGACTCGTAATTCTCTTGGAAAAGACGGGCTGCCGTTATCCTTGCGGCACAAAATTGTCAAGGTGGGACAGCAGATCAAGCTGGCCCGCAAGCGACGCGGCTTAACCATGAAGGAGATGGCCGACCGCATGTTTGTAACCCGAAAGACCCTGTATCGGTTGGAAACTGGAGATCCGGGAGTCAGCTTTGCCATTCTGGCTTCGGCGATGCTGACCCTGGGGTTGGACAATGACCGCGACCATTTG
>JASFKE010000007.1:0-17681 GCA_050118795.1 Desulfobacteraceae bacterium
GATCAATGGCGCTATCCGTCAATCGGGTTGATGGATCATTCAGATAGGACTCAAACACAGAGAGGTTATAAATGAGACTTTTCCCGCTGGCCGTAGGGGTACTGACCACCACATGCTCCCCTGCCCGGATGGCGTCAATTGCAGCCTGCTGGTGAGAATAGAGATGGTTGATTCCCACTGTGCGTAGAAGTTTCCGACTACTGCGAGGGCAACTATCTGAAATGTTTCGCAACTCACCTGATATAGGTGTTTGGAGATCATGTGCGGCAACCTGCGCTCCCAGCGGTTGCGATTTTTTTAAAGCGTGAATATATTCCAGGATGCAATTTGCGGACATGAGCGACTTGGGGTTTTGTCATTTTATTTACTTGAAAATACATAATCTTTTGCTATATTATAACGAAATAACGCATTTGTCTTGGGCAGAGTGCCTGTCTCGGGAGGAAAAAGCAAGTCTTGGATGACCCTTTTTTATCCAACTTACAATTCACCACGTTTAACACCCCATCTTATCGGATCGATATAAAGAGGACCGCAACCACTGCCATGGTGCCCCCCTCCGTCGGCAGAGTGACAATACCAGGAAAGATTCCAGAATGTTAGAGCAGCTTATACTGTTGACCATATTGCTAGTGCTATCCGGCTTTTTCTCTTCATCCGAAACAGCGCTCTTTTCGATCAGCCGCACCAAGGCCCGCCACCTGGCCAAAATGCCCGGTAGCGCCAACGTGCTGATCAAAGAGATGAAGGATGACCCACATCGCCTGCTGAGCACAATCCTGATTGGCAATAATGCCGTCAATGTGGCGGCTTCGGCCATCGCCTCCCGCATGGCGTTCGACATATTTCAGAACTACAATGCAGGGACCGCCTCAAGCTATGCCGTTGGTGCCGTAACCCTGGTGATGACCTTTCTCATCCTGGTCTTTGGGGAGGTAATCCCAAAGTCCTTGGCAACCCGCAACAGCGTCCTTATCGCCCGCTTTGTCATCTATCCCATCTATTGGTGTTCCATCCTGTTTTGGCCCATCGTCATATTCCTTGATTTCATTCCCAAATTGACGGGGAGGATCAAGCAGACCCCGTCGGTCACCGAAGAGGAGCTGATGACATTTGTGGAGGTGGTCGAAGAGGAGGGAGAAATTAAAGAGGCGGAAAAAGAGTTGATCCACAATATTTTTGAGTTCGATGACACCAATGCCTCTGAAATTCTAACGCCCCGCGCCGATATGTTCGTTCTTGAAGCGGATCAGCCGTTGGACCTCAAAGTCATTGCCGCGTCCGGATTTACCCGCATCCCGGTGATTGAAGAGAGTATCGATAATGTGGTGGGGATTCTTAATGTGAAGGATCTGCTCTCCCATCATGCCAATGGACAGATCACTTCGGATGTGCGTAAATTGATGCGACCGCCCTACTTTGTACCGGAGCATAAAAAATTAGATTCACTGTTAAAACAATTCAAAAAAAGAAAGTCCCACATGGCCATTGTCGTGGACGAACACGGCGGCGTATCGGGCCTGATCACATTGGAAGATGCCCTTGAAGAGCTTGTGGGCGAAATACGGGATGAAACGGACAAAGAGGAGCCGCTCATCGTCCGCCAAAAAAATAAGGACTGGATCGTACTGGGCAAGGCCGACATCGGCGAGGTCAACGATGCCATCAATATGGATATACCGGATTCGGCCGATTATGACACTTTCTCAGGCTATATCCTCGAGCAGATCGGCCGCATCCCGAAAGAGAGTGAACAGATCGTCCTGGGTGATTTTGAAATAATCGTTAAATCCATGGATGGCAACCGGATCAAAGAGTATGTTGTTCGTGCCGTTCCACCCGCCAATACTGAGAAAATTTCCGCTGATTAGGATGCTAAAAAGATCCGACGATATATCTTTTCGTAAAACCCTGCAATTTTATCTCATTGACTGCCAAACCCCGCTGGGAAAATTCATCGACATTGTGATCGTTATTCTCAATCTGGCGGTTTGCCTGCTGTTGGTTGCCGAAACCTACCCCATCAGCGCCGCCGCAAAGGCGATTTTGTGGAAGTGTGAGATCGGGGTGGTGACCTTTTTCATCATAGAATATGCCGCCAGAATTTATGCCGCCTCCAATCGAAAGCGACAGCTGGTCGACATTTACAGCCTCATCGATCTGGTGGCCATTATGCCGACCCTATCGCTGCTGGTGCTGCCCCTGTTCGGCATGGACCTCGATCTGGCCTTCGTTAAGATGATCCGCGGCTTCCGGGTTTTTCGCATCTTCAGGTTTCTGAGATTCACGGCCGATCCGGATTTCTTTTTCGGGCGCATCACCCGACAACTTCTCACCGTGCTGCGCCTGATCTTCACCATTGTCATGATTTTTTTTATTTCGGCAGGTCTCTTTTACCATGTGGAAAGCAGCGTCAATCCACATGTTCAAAACTTCGGAGACGCCTTTTACTTTACAGTGGTGGCCCTGACAACGGTTGGCTTCGGCGATATCACCCCCCTGTCCCAAAGCGGCAAATGGGTCACCGTGCTGATGATTATCTCGGGCATAATCCTCATCCCCTGGCAAGCCAGCCGCATCGTCAAGGAGTGGATTCATATGGCCCAGAAGGTTGAAGTGGTGTGTCCCAATTGCGGGTTGCGATACCATGATAAAGATGCTTCCCACTGTAAATCCTGCGGGCACGTCATTTATCAGCCCTATGACGGTGATTGATATGCCATGCCGAGGGATAAAAAGCCATTGCAGACGGTATTTAGCCACTACCCTGGCGCTTCTATCCATCGTTATGGGAGGGTTCAGTTTTGCCGACAGCACGGTTTTGATCGCACTATTTTCATCCATGGACCCTGCCAAAGGCATATCGGCACCCTGGCAAGCGTTGACCTTCCCCAACATCGATCGCCATACCGAATATCGCGCTATCACCATGGAGGCAAGCACGGTGATTCGGGCCCACAGCCGTGCAGGGGCATCCGGGCTCATCCACGAACTGGATTTGTCTCCGAATCATTATCCTTGGCTCTGTTGGCGATGGCGTATTGAACACACCCTTGAAAAAGGCGATCTCACCACGAAACAAGGAGATGACTGCGCCGCCAGAATTTATGTTGCTTTTCAATTTATCGCCGAAGGCAAGACCCTGTGGGAGCGCTTCCGGCATAGGGCCGCTTGTGTTGCCGCCGGCAAACAGCTCCCCGGATCGGCGCTGACCTACGTCTGGGCCAACAAGGCAGCGCCGGGTGCCATCATCGACAGCCCATATGCACAACGGTCGAAAATGGTGGTGGTGGAGAGTGGAAACGCTCTGGCATCGCAATGGATCGATGAAAAACGCAATATCGAACAGGATTACCGTGTCGCCTTCGGCCAAGCGCCACCGCCGGTCATGGGCATTGCCATCATGACCGATACGGACAACACCGGAGAGTCAACCAGCGCCTACTATGGGGATATTCGGATTAAAAAAACAGGTGCCGAGTGATCCCTATGGCTGCAACAGTTTTTAGGGCTTCAGGGCCAAGAGCGAGGCCGTAGCATACTACTTCGAGTCCTTTAACATGATGTGTAAACAGGGCTCTATTCTTTGACCCGCTCCACATACTGACCGGTACGGGTGTCGATGCGAACCAATTCGCCTTGGACCACAAATGGAGGGACCTGGACCACATGGCCTGTCTCCAGGGTGGCGGGTTTGGTGTCCCCGGAAGCGGTGTCCCCTTTTACCCACGGTTCGGCCTCTTTGATGCGCAATTCGACAAAATTGGGCAGCGTGACGCCGATGGGACGTCCATCAAACAGAAGCACATTGCAAACCACATTTTCCTTGAGCAGGGCGCTGGCCTCACCGACTTGATCTGCGGTTAGCATTTCCTGATCGTAGGTGGAGGTGTTCATGAAGCAGTAACTTTGACCATCGTAGTATAGATACTCCATTTCAACCTCTTCCAAATCGGCGGCGTTGAATTTCTCACCGGAACGATAGGTCTTGTCGAACTGAACGCCGGTAATCATATTTTTGAGCTTACACTTGTACAGGGCCTGTCCTTTTCCAGGCTTTACGAACTCGAATTGCACAATGACATAAGGCTCGCCTTCAATTTCCAGTTTGGTCCCTTTTCTCAAATCACCGCTTTCTATCATGGGGTTGGTCTCCTTTTATCTGTCATCAACTGCCTTGCGGGCATTTTGTATCATTTTACGCACTTTTTCAGGATCTTTTTTGAATCTATGGGCTGAGCCATCCGCACCCACGGCATTGGTCAGTGTGCAGCTATCGACGCCCGCCGGCATGACATGAGTGATGCCGCGCGCCACGTTTTCCGGCCCAATGCCGCCGGCAAGGATAACAGGGATACGACTTTGCTCAACCAACTTCCGGGCCACATCCCAATCACACCTCTTTCCGGTAATCCCGACAAACCCGGTAACCGGCTGCTCATGATCACTGTATCCGTTGTCATTGACGATCAGCGTATCGGTGAGAAACCAATCGCTCCAGGGTTCAAAAAGCGCAGCTAATTTAAGTGATGCCCCGGCATCGCCTTTGCCGTCTTGGCCGATGGGAATGGATCGCATGATCTCAACTTCCGGATACCGTTCTTTGATGGTCCGTTGGAGGCTTACCAAGGCATTCAACCCTTTGGGGTCATGCAAAACCGACGGCAGGGTCTCACACAAATGTAAAATATCAGGTCGGTAATAGTCAACGGCCCTTGAGATAGCGTCGGTATCCCCGAACAGGGGGATCAGACTGCTCTTACAACCGGATATCTGTACCCTCTGAACGGCCGCATGGAGCTGAGAATCCTGCCACTGATCCATTGACAGGAGCACGCTTCCCACATGATCGACGCCGAGGGCAACCATCTGATCGGCCTCTTGGGGGGTTTGAATTTCATAAATTTGAATGATCATCGGTTTTCTTTTCTCGACAATAGCCTGTCGGCAGTGGCACAGGCATCACAAAAGCATTGACATTTTGGGCCGTCTCTACCATATTCGGGTTGATTTCGCAATCCGTTTAACTACTTTGGTTCATTGAATAAATCCAACAAGGGGCCCATATGATTCTGATTATCGATTTCGGTTCACAATTCAACCAGCTCATCGCAAGACGGGTTCGGGAGTGCCGTGTTTATTGTCAAATAGAGCCTCCCACCATCAGCGCATCACGCATACGGGAGTTGAATCCTGAAGGTATTATCCTTTCAGGCGGTCCTTCAAGCATATACGAAGAAAACAGCCCCCGGGCCGATTTGGGCATATTTGATCTGGGCATTCCCATACTCGGCATCTGCTATGGCATGCAATTTATGGTGGATGCCCTGGGCGGCAGCGTCAACAGAGCCAGCAAACGGGAGTACGGCTTCGCCGAACTCAACATAAAGCGAAGCAGCGGCATCCTGAAATCCATTGAAAAACGCACCCAGGTCTGGATGAGCCATGGCGACTCCATCTCCAAACTTCCCGATGGATTTACGGCCACCGCCACCACCGACAACACCCCGGTGGCGGCCATGACCAATACCCGAAAGCGCTTTTATGGGTTGCAGTTCCATCCTGAGGTGGAGCACACCCTTAAAGGGAAGGAAATTTTGCATAATTTCCTCTACTCGACGTGCAAATGCAAGCGCTCCTGGACCATGAAGTCTTTCGCCAGGGAGATCATCGAAGAGATCCGCCAAAACGTGGGGGATAAAAAGGTGATTCTGGGTCTCAGCGGCGGCGTAGACTCTTCGGTGACGGCCGCTCTGATTCACCAGGCCATTGGCCGGAATTTGACCTGTATATTTGTGGACAATGGGCTTTTGAGAAAAAATGAAGCGCAACAATTGAAGGCGACCTTCAAGCAACACTTGAATATTAACATTCGATTTGTCCGAGCCGGCAAGCTTTTTTTGACGGGCCTAAAAGATGTTACCAATCCGGAAAAAAAACGCAAGATCATTGGAAAAATATTCATGGAGGTCTTCGAAGCGGAAGCCCGAAAGATAAAGGGCGCCGAATTTTTGGCCCAGGGCACCCTCTATCCGGATATCATAGAGTCACGCAGTGTGTTTGGAGGCCCGTCCGCTGTGATCAAATCCCATCACAATGTGGGTGGCTTGCCCAAGCGCATGAAACTTAAATTGGTCGAGCCCCTCAAGTACCTTTTTAAGGATGAGGTTCGCAAACTGGGAAAACAGTTGGGATTGGACCCCAACCTGGTATGGAGGCAGCCGTTTCCCGGACCCGGACTGGCCATTCGGATCATTGGCGCGATAACCGCCAAAAGGCTGAATATCCTGCGCGAAGTCGATGCCGTGCTGCTTGAAGAGATCCGAGCGGCGGGATACTATAAAAAAGTATGGCAATCTTTTGCGGTATTGCTGCCCATAAAGAGCGTGGGAATCATGGGCGACAGCCGTACCTACGAAAATATCGTGGCGATTCGAGCGGTCACCAGCAAAGACGCCATGACAGCCGATTGGGCCAAACTACCCCACAACCTGTTGGGGAAAATCTCCAACCGTATTATCAATGAAGTACGCGGTGTAAACCGGGTCGTATATGATATCAGTTCTAAACCTCCAAGCACAATTGAATGGGAATAACACATGAGGAATAAAAATCTGGATGATAAAGGCCAATTTAAAATGCGGCTGGATGAAGAAGAGATAGCTGCAGAGGCATCACACATTACGGGTCAAGTGGATGACATGCGGATTGAAAAACTCAACCAGCGCATGACACTCATCACGATTCTGATACCGGTCCTTATCGTGGTGGTGCTTGCCATTGCCTACATGGATATGAAGAAACGGGTGATCAAAACCGAGGACACGGGTCAACTTACGGCTGAAAGTCTCTCAAAAGAGCTGGAATCGCGTTTTGAAAGCCTTGCCCTCTCCCAAAAGATGGTTGAAGAAAACTTAGCGCGCCTCAAAGACAAATCCGATAAATCCGTGGCAAAAGTTCAAATCAACTTGAAAAAGTTGGGGGACGATTTAAAAAACGCCGGAAAAGCAATGGCGACCCAAAAAGAGTTCAAGGCCTCCCGGGACAAACTGGATCGAAATGTGGCCAATGTGGCCCGCTCCATCGAGGAGCTGAAATTGCAGGTGGCACAGATGGATCAAACCCTGCAACCCCAGATCGCCGCATTGGAAAAGGCGTTGTCTCAAAACAAAAGCCAGATGATCCAATTGGAAGAGAAGCTTTCAGCTTTGGACAACACTAAAATAGACAAAGAAAAAATGGATGTGGCCCTGAAACTCGAAATGCTGAAAATCAAACAAACCCTCAAGTTCCAATTGGCAGACCTTCAATCAAGGCTCAAATCCATGGAAAAGAAAGTCGCCAAGCAGGCAACGGCATCCCCGGCCACAAAGATCTCTTCGCCGTCCCCCCAACCGTCCACTGCGACGCCGGCAACGACGCCCGATGAGCCTGCCGTGACAACGTCCGGATCAAACTCCACCTCCGGGGGACTGGAAGAGCAGACCCTTGAAAAATAGGGTGGGTTAGTTTTTACCCATCAATAGCGCCTCAATGGGTCCTCATTGTCTCCTTGATCAGCCGCTTTACCATTGCGGATATAAAGACAACACAGTGAGACTCTGGCCAATGACGGGCAATCGATCAAAAAAAACCATCCTTGTGGTCGGCGCCACGGGCTATGTGGGCGGGCGGTTGGTGCCCCTGCTGGCATCTCGGGGGTACAAGGTACGTGCCATGGGCCGATCCCTGGATAAGCTCAACTGCAGGCCCTGGGCCCGCCACCCCAAGGTGGAGACGGTTGAGGCAGACGTACTCGACAGGCAAGCCTTTGCCCGCGCAGCTATGGGTTGCAGCGCCGCCTTTTACCTTGTTCACTCAATGATTGCCGCAAAAAAAGGGTATGCCGGCGCAGACCGCCAAGGCGCCCTGAACATGGCTGCTGTGGCCGCCGCCCGGGGTCTGCGGCGGATCATTTATCTTGGTGGCCTTGGCGACAGAGATGATCATCGAATCAGCCGCCACCTGCGGTCACGGCATGAAGTGGAAAAGATTCTGGCCGCAGGCCCCGTGCCGGTGACCAATCTACGGGCCGCCATGATATTGGGATCCGGCAGCGCCAGTTTTGAAATGTTGCGCTATCTGGTGGAGCGGCTGCCGGTAATGACGCCGCCGCGTTGGGTAAACACCCCATGTCAACCCATCGCCATCGCCGATGTCCTGGACTACCTGGTGGCCTCTTTGGAGAGTGACGCCACCGCCGGAGATACCTTTGATATCGGCGGCCCCGACATCGTAACCTATCGCGATCTTATCAGAATCTATGCTGACGAGGCCGGTCTGGTGCCGCGCATGGTGATACCCATACCCGTACTTACGCCCTATCTGAGCGCCAAGTGGATCCATCTGGTCACGCCGGTTCCCGCCGCAATTGCCCAGCCCCTGGCCGAAGGACTTGCCACTCCGGTGATCTGCCGAGATGACCGCATTGTCGAGCTGATCCCATTTAACCGCACACAGGTGCGCGCGGCAATTCGCATGGCCCTGGATAAGACCCTGGGCCATCAGGTGGACAGCTGTTGGTACGATGCCGGCGAATTGCTGCCTCCGGCCTGGGCAAGCTGCGGCGATGCGGATTGGGCCGGAGGCACATTGATGACCTGTGGCTATCGGGTGCGGATAAAGGCCGATCCCGATGCTGTTTGGGAAGTCGTTCGCTTGGTGGGCGGTGACAGGGGGTGGTTCTATGCTGACGCCTTGTGGTGGCTGCGGGGCCTATTGGACCGGCTGGCCGGCGGCGTGGGACTGCGTCGTGGACGGCGGCATCCCAAAGAGCTGTGGGTGGGCGACGGTGTCGATTTCTGGCGTGTGCTGGAGGTAAGACAGAACCGGAAACTGGTCCTGCTGGCGGAGATGAAAATGCCCGGTGAAGCCACCTTGACCTTTGAGATCACCCCTTTTGCCGACGGCACCACCCAACTCACACTTTTGTCAAGATTTCTTCCCCAGGGCATTGCCGGTATTGTCTACTGGTATGGCCTTTACCCGTTCCACGAGATCATCTTTTTCGGTATGGCCAAAGCCATGGCAAATGCCACAGGCAAAACGATCATGGGTAAACCGGAGCGCTTTACACCGCGCCTGGCAGGCAGCTGCCTATTGCCGAAATAGAGAGGAAATACGCCAAAAATACCACACAGTGTCCAATGGAGATCTAAAGTGCCTTTGCAAGATGGTGGCGCACGGTGTGCTCCAAATCGTCTTCAAGTTCAGTTTTCTGGAGCCATTGAAGGTAGTCGGTGGGAATTTCGCTGAACAGCATGCCTTTGTGCTTACCGTAAGGCATGCGGGCGATCAGTATGGGGGAGTTGCTGATGCGGATCATCTCTTCGATGCAATTTTCAACACCATCTTTGTTGAACCTGGCATGTATCCGTTTAAACAGCATTTCCAAAACGAGAATATCACCCAATGCGTCGTGGGCCGTCGCCGTTACCCGAAGGTTGAGGTAGTATCTCAGGTACTGCAGATTATACTGGGGTATGACGCCCTCTTTGTCCAGAAACCGGGCCAGCTTGAGGGTGCAGATCACCTTGTCAGGATAGATCCCTTCACGGTTGAGCATGGCAATGTCGAACTTGGCATTGTGGGCGACAATGACGTTGTCTGAATCCGACACCAACGCATTGAGTTTTTGATACGCAGGGCTGTTTTTAAATGGGGGCTTGTTTCTGACCATCTCATTGGTGATGTGGTGCACTGCCATGGCCTCTATGGCGATCGGTTTACCGGGGTGAAACAATTCGTTGACGATGGCCCCCTGCCCCGTCTTATAGGCAATTTGGCAAAGCCTGTCATCGGAATCGGTCCCGGTGGTCTCTGTATCTAAATAGACGAACATGCTATTTTACGGCCTGCCCGGGGATCAATTTTTCAATGCGGGGTATATCAGAGGGCAGGTCCACCTCCGGAGAGTCGTGGGCGGTGACAACCACCTTGATGCGATGGCCGAATTCCAAGGCCCGCAACTGCTCTAATTTCTCGATTTCCTCCAATGGTCCGGTGGGCAGTTTTCTGAAAATTTCAAGAAATTTTCGGGTGTAGGCATACACGCCCAGATGTTTGTAGCTATCAAATTGTACACCTTCGTCGCGGGCCAACGGCACAGGTGCTCTGGAGAAATAGAGAGCGTCGCCATTGTTTGCCATCACGACCTTTACATCCTTGGGCTGGGTATACTCTATGGGGTCCACAATTCGAAATGCCAGTGTGGACATGCCCAGTTGCGGATCGGACTCAAAGGGCGCCACCACCTCATCCAGGCAAAGCGGGTCCATCAACGGTTGATCGCCCTGGACATTGATAACGATGCCGTCCATTGCCATGCCCAGTTTTTCCGCGGCCTCGGCGACCCGATCCGTTCCCGATCTCTGGGATGCGGATGTCATCACGGCCTGGCCGCCAAACTGTTCCACCGCCGCAAATATCTTTGAGTCGTCGGTGGCCACCACCACCTGATCGACGTGTTGCGCTCGCGATGCGGATTCGTAAACGTGTTGAATCATGGGTTTTCCGGCGATGGGCGCCAGAGGTTTGCCCTCAAACCTTTTTGATCCATAGCGGGATGGAATGATGGCGACGATTTTCATATTCATATCCGTATATTAGGTATATAAAATGCAATTATCCCTTTAAAGGGGATAACCGATACACTCATATATTGGCTTTGAGATAATTAATTTGGCAAGGATAGTGTAAACCAAGCTGGTTATGCAATACCGCGACGACCTGTAAGGCGCTCCAAATTCATTATCTCAAGAGCCTATAGATCATCACCGCAGCCTGCGCAAGGGCTTTTGCACAATTCATTTTATCGTCATGATAACGGCTTTGTCTTTGAAAGGTCCCGACAAAGGAGATAGTGCGGCAGCGGCGGCGGTGCCGTCTGCCTCCTGCAGAGCAATCCGAAGCGTGGCTCCGGTTTTAAATACGTGACGTACATTGTCGGCCGCCCCACCATTGAAAAAATCACCGAAAGGACGACCAATCTCAACGTTACGATGGCACAGCTTTTTCAGCGCCACCTTATTGGCCGAAACAATGATGCCTTCGATGTCGATACCGACCACCGCGATGGGTAAATCTTCCAAAATGGCATTGGAAAGCGCCAGCATGTTGTTTTCAGTTTCCAGATCATGGGTTCGCGTATTGACCATCTGTTCGAGCTTTTCATCGATCTTATGCAATTGATCGTTTTGTTTCAGAATGGTTTTGTCCATCTGTCTGTTTGTTTGCATTAACGCATGCTGGTCCAGGATCTGTCTGATTTCAGCCTTTAGCTGCAAATCATTCCACGGTTTGAAAAAAAATTTATAGATATTTCCCTTGTTGATGGATTCGGTAATGGATTCGATGTCGCTGTACCCTGTCAGGATGACGCGCAACGCATCCGGATAGGTGTCTTTAACAATGGACAAAAATTCGGTCCCGCTCATCCCCGGCATACGCTGATCCGATATCACCATTTGGACCTGATTCTCTTTGAGAATCTCGAGCCCCTCTTGTCCGCTGTTGGCGAAAAGCAGCTGGTAGCGCTCTTTACGCAAGAGGCGATTGAGGGCATTTAAAATGCTCTGTTCGTCATCCACACAAAGTATTGTATAATTTTTGCCTTCCATGAGGATTCCTTATTTAGCAGCTATGGAGCATCACTGCGACGGGACCGAGACACTGAGTTTTTCGGGAATCAAGCCCCTTGCCCCAATACTGCGTATAGATTCCGCGGAGGTTGCTTTGAGCCGGGTCCCTTTGGTCAGCAGCAGGCGTCCGTCATTGAGTTTCAAATCCTGTGTCAACACCATACCCGCTTTGATCTGATCCAGGGACAGGATCAATGTCGGCGCAATGTTTTTGGACTCTCTTACTTTCTTGATGAGGTTGGAGACCACTTGCGCATCGTATTTCTGATGGCAGCCCAGGAGGAGTTTCTTTTCGGCGACCTCTTCAATAATCGATTCAGGATCTTCGGATATGGTTAAACCTTTCCAAACCTCAGGTTCGAATTGCCGCCTGGCATGTCCCATTAATTTCTTTACATCCCTAGGCCAGGTCTGAACGATACGGCAGTAGTCCGAAGCTGCCAGAATAATCCGAGACCCCAGTGGAATCTGATCGCCTTTGAGTCCATTGGGGAAACCCTCGCCATTCACATATTCATGATGGAAGAGGACAATTTCACCGACATCGGCCAGCTTCTCAACGTTTTCCAGGATGATGGATGCAATGGTGGGATGTTCAAGGTAAAGTTTGCGATTCTCATCTTTGAGTTGTTCGATCTCCTTGCACCATATCTCTTCAGGAAAGCCCAGCAGGCCGATATCATGTATCATGCCGGCCATCTCTATTGTATCGAGCTCACCTGCCCCAAGGTCGAAATCCTCGGCGACCAATCGAGCCCATTGTGCCGTTTGCCGCATCTGTTTTCCCAACAATGGATTGAGAATTTCAACCAAAGAGACCAACAGGCGAATGGAGCCCATGAAGCTCTCTTCCAGCATGCGGTTGATACTCTCGAGGGCACTGTTTTTTTCGATCACCTCTTTGGTACGCTCTTGAACTTTTTGTTCCAACCCCTTGTTGAGCTCACTCAGTTTTGTGTTCTGCTCCATGGTAAGCGCTGTCAATCGCCTGTTTTCCAAGGTGAGTTCAAGATGTTCCAGAGACTGACGCACTTGCAGAACCAAATCTTCATCATTCCACGGCTTGGTCAGATATCGATGGATTTCACCTCCATTGATGGCATGGATGACCGCTTCCAGGTCTGAATAGCCCGTGAGTAAATACCGAATGGCTTCAGGATGTATCTCCTTCGCTTTTTCCAGAAATTGCGCCCCATTCATTTCAGGCATGCGTTGATCGGATATAATCATGGATACCGGCCGCTCGCTCTGGTGAAGTTTGTCCAAACCCTCCGCGCCGCTTCCGGCGGTCATGATGTTGTAGCCCTCTTTTCTAAAAAGCCGATTCAGAGCTCTAGTGATGGCCTTTTCATCATCAACCAGCAATAAAGTATGCGCTTGTTTAAGTTCCAATTATAGGTCTCCTGTCCCCAGAGGGTTCCCACGACACTTTTAATGACTTGAAACTGGTCATCAACAACCAAAGTTTTTTTGCCACTTGGGCCTCGACTGCTGAAGCGAGTTGTAAATAAATTGCCATCATGCGACTTTCTCCTGAGACGCCTTTTCGCCTATGGGCAGGGTGATGGTGAAGGTGGTCCCTTTACCCAGTTCGCTATCGACATGGATGGTGCCGTTGTGTTTTTTAATAATGTTGTAAGCGATATTCATTCCCAATCCGGTCCCCTTGCCAACCTGCTTGGTGGTGAAAAACGGATCGAAAATTTTGGTGAGGTTATCCGGGGATATTCCGCTGCCGGTATCGCTGATAGAGACTTCGACATTTTGCGCCACCGAGCGGGTTGTGATGTGGATATCACCTTTTTTCTCAATAGCTTGCGCAGCATTTACCAAGATATTCATAAAGACCTGATTCAACTGCTGGGGGATGCCCCTGACGGTGGGGATATCGCCAAAATTTTTGTGGACCGAGGCTTTATATTTAATCTCGTTATTGACCACATTGAGGGTGGATTCTATGCCGTTGTTGATATCGGTTAATTTTGCTTTGTCCTCACCGGGATGGGCAAAATCTTTGAGATCGATCACAATTTTTTTTATTCGATCGATGCCTTCCCGGCAATCACCGATTAGGTCCGTGATGTCATCCATCAGAAACCCCACATCGATATCCTGCTCGAACCGCTTTAACTCTTCCACAGCGGCCCGTGTCTCTTGGCAAAGGGCGCCTTGCTGTTGTTGACTCACCAACTGCGAGATCAAACCTTGGTATTTCCCAATGAGTTCGGCGATCTCTTCCTGGTAATCCGTTAAGGTCTTCAAGTTGCTGCTGACAAATCCGGTTGGGTTGTTAATTTCATGGGCCACCCCGGCGGCCAGTTGCCCGATGGAGGCCATCTTTTCTGATTGCAGCATCTGTGTTTGGGTATCTTCCAGTGCTTTTAAAGTGCTCTCGAGCTTATTATTCTTTGCCTCAATCTGGGAAGAGGCCTCGATGTGCCGCTCTTCCAGATCGACAACGCGCACACCCGTCATCACCCGGGCCTGCAACTCTTCAGGATCGAATGGTTTGGGGATGTAGTCATCAGCGCCGACCCTGAAAACATCGACCAGGTCCGCCTTACGATCCCTGGCCGTCAACATGATAATGTATACATACCCATCAAAGGAGTAGTTGCGAATCTTACGGCATAGCTCAAGCCCATCCATTTCCGGCATCATCCAGTCGCTGATAACGATTTTGACGGGTGATTTTTTTAAATATTCCCACGCCTGCAAGCCATTTTCCGTTTCGACCACATCGTGGCCCATTTCAGTGAGCATTTTTGATAACAAATTGCGTGAAATATAATCATCTTCAACTATCAGGATTTCCATTCGGCATTCCTTGGCCATAAATTTTTCAATTAAATCTATCGTCTTCACCAACCGATCGATTTTTGTCTTTAGCTGTGGAAAGTGTGGTCATGTACAGATCTGACGGCGTGTAAGGTAAAATGAGAGCGAATGGGGTGTGACAGGTTAGCATATTTTCATCTATGCAACCACTGAATCATGATAACGCCACAGCTTCTAATGCCGGATATCGTCTCTTTTCAATTAAACTTTAGGGTTAACTTAAGTATTTTGCCTCTGGAACCGATAATTCAGCTGACAGCACATAGATCGGAATTGGTAACCACCGCGATGGTGAGCCGTTTTGAAAGTACCTTGAAAACCAAGCTGTGGGCTTAATTATCATATTGTGTCGAGGAATTCATACTGATGAAAATTTTAATCGTTGATGATGATGCCTCTACCCTGGAACTGCTCGCAAAGAGCATGGTGAAGTGGGGATACACCATCGAAAAAGCTGAAAACGGCAAGCTGGCCATCGAGCATCTGAAAGATTCCAGATTCGATATGATTGTCAGTGATTGGCTGATGCCGGAGATGGATGGGTTGGAGCTGTGCAAACAGATCCGTTCCCTTGATCTTAAGCACTATGTCTATATCATATTGATCAGCGCGCAGAACACGCGCACCGATGTGGTCAGGGGCTTGGAAGGCGGTGTCGATGATTTTATCACCAAACCGCTGAACCTGGATGAATTGCGGGCCAGGCTGGAAATAGGAGCCCGCATCATTAAACTCGAAAGAGAATTAAATCAAAAATATCTCGCCATTAAGCGCAACTACTACCAATCCATCCATATGTTCACCCAGTTGCTCGAAACCTATGACACGGCGCTGGGAAGTCACTCGAGACGCGTGGGGCGGCTCTGTTTGGACTTGGCCAAACGCCATCAGGGGGTTTTACCTGAAGCGTATCCCATTATTGAAGCAGCCGGATTGTTGCACGACATCGGCTTGATCGGTCTTCCCAATTCGCTGGTGATCAAGAGCGTGCATGAAATGACCGGAGATGAAAAAAACCTTTATTTCACGCATCCAGAGCGCGGAGAAACCATATTGCGTCAGTTTGACCTGCTTCGGCCGGTCGCCGGGTTGGTGCGTTTGCATCATGAACAACCCAACGGCAGAGGATTCCCGGATGCAATATCCGCTGAGCACATTCCCGTGGGGGCCTCTATTGTCAGCGCTGCGTCCACATACGACACCATGGTCCATCAGCGTAAATGGTCGTTTAAAGAGATCGCCGAAAAGCTTCAACAGATGCGCGATTATCAATTGCCAACTGAATTTGTGGAGCTGTTGTTGGAGATCAATTTGGAAAACATGGCAGCCGAATCAAAACGCACGGATAGGCAGGTGGACATTGACGATCTTAAACCCGGTATGGTTTTAGCCTCGGATGTCCAAATGAAAAGCGGTGCGTTCGTGATGGCAGCCGATACAGTGGTCTGTGAAAACGCCATTGAAAAATTGCAGCGGTACTATGACTTAGGCAATATTGGCGACAAAGTGTATATCAACAAATAGGGCATAACATGGATATAGCAACCGTAATAGGTTTGGTCAGCGGTACTGTTCTTATACTTGGTTCAATTTTGATGGGGGGCAGCCTGCTCACATTCATCAACATTCCATCAATACTCGTCGTTGTTGGAGGCACCGTTGCCGTGACCTTTATGAGATTTAAAATGGCGGATGTCATCGGCTCCATCACCGTGGCGTTGAAAGCATTCCTTTTTAAACTACAAAATCCTGAAGACATTATTAACGAAATGGTCGAGTATACCCGTATCGCCAAAAAAGAGGGATTGATCGCCCTTGAAAAAGAGGAGCCCCAGGACCCCTTCTCCGCCAAAGCGCTGCGCTATCTTTCCGACGGTTATGACGAGGGGCTGATCGAAGATATGCTCATGAAAGATATCCGGCTGACAGTCCAACGCCACACCACCGGCCAACAAGTTTTTAAAAGCGCCGGAGATGCCGCACCTGCCTTTGGGATGATCGGCACATTGATCGGTCTAGTGCAAATGCTTTCATCAATGAGCGATCCCGCCAGTATTGGACCGTCCATGGCCATCGCCTTGTTGACCACGTTGTATGGCGCCATTGTCGCCAACCTGGTCTGTATACCTATCGCCGACAAACTCAGTCTGAACAGCGAACAGGAAAAACTGACAAAATCAATCATTGTAGAGGGCGCCATTGCCATAAACCGTGGCGTCTCTCCAATGGTTTTGGAAGAGTCCCTGAAAATTTTCCTCTCTCCCAGCAAACGCGATCTGCCTGCTGAAGGGGCGGGATCCGCCGCAACTAAAGCCGAGGCGAATTGATGGCAGAGCAATGCGATTGTCCCAAGATTGATCCGGGCGCACCCAAATGGGTGGTCACCTTCGGCGATTTAATGAGCCTGCTGCTATGTTTTTTTGTACTCCTGCTCTCCTTTTCGGAAATGGATCGGCAAAAATACAAACAGGTGGCCGGATCCATGGAAAAAGCCTTCGGCGTCCAACGTAAAAACCGTGTAATGGAGATCCCCAAAGGCATGAAGGTGATTGCCATGGATTTTGATCAGGAGGCCATTGCAACACGGATTAAAGATGACTTGAGCAGAGAAATTGATGCCTTGATTGAAGACAATCTGGAAAATTTTAAAGATCAAATCAGTATCGAATCGGGCGAAAATGAAGTCATCATCCGTCTCATGGGCGAATCCACCTTCGATTCCGGAAAAACCGAGATTCGACCACGCCTGAAACCTCTGCTATTGAAGGTCGCGGCCATACTCAAATCTTCCGCCGGCGACATCAGCATCGCCGGCCATACCGATAATGTTCCCATTCGAAAAGGTCCCTTTAAAACAAACTTGCGGTTGTCGGCGGCACGCGCATCCGCAGTGGCGGAGTTCTTCATTGCCAACGCCCGGATCGATCCCAAGAGGATATCCACAATGGGATTTGGCGAATATCGCCCCATCGGCTCCAACGAGACCGCCGAAGGACGTCAAAAAAACCGTCGTGTTGAGATTATATTGGGCAATATCCCCCATCGCGAACAGTTCTCCCCGGCACTTAGTGAGTAATGCCTATGGTTGCAGCTATGGGGTAATCCTTATGGCTGCAAATTTTGTTTTTGGGTGCCGGTTACCGTTACCGAAGGAAGTCAATGAGA
>JASFKE010000008.1:0-17543 GCA_050118795.1 Desulfobacteraceae bacterium
CCTTTTGTATACACGAGCGTCTTGGCCAACGCGCTGACACCACTGACATACCGGCAATGGACATATCCGGAATTTTCCGCCCTGGATTGAAGCCAAGACGAAATGGCAAATCCTGCGATAAGCAGGGCGACAACAAACCCCATAATACTTTGGTTTACAGGTTTCCTGTATTTTTCAATCCTTTTAATAAAATTGGGGCAAAGCTGCTCTGAGGCGATAAGCAGGTGCATAAGAGGGATTCCAATCCCTACTATGAAAAAACCATCTCTATTTCCAAATCTTACGATATCGACTTGACCATTTATTTCCGCTAATGTCTGTTTAAAGTCATTGAAAAATATGTAAATCATTACAATACTGAGAAGATCAAAAAAGAGAAGCCCTAAGTGCCTAATTGTATTGTTCATATTTTATTGGTCCCCTTTGTTTTAACAGCCGGGATGGGAAAGGAAAATCAACGCGCTATAGAACCCCAGCCACCCATGCCCAAGCCGCCTGCCCTGATAATATTCCAGAAACCTTGATTCGCTGCCATAGCGGCACTGTCTGCCCCAGCAGGTAATTTTTTCAAAAGCTCGATCAGTTTCTCGGTTAGCTGGTATCTTTTATCAATATATTCTGTGGTTAATCCGATAAAAACGCTAATAAAGATTGCCAGTCCTATCGGTGGACAGGCATAAAATGTAGACCCTCCGGCTGCTAATATCCCTCCAATCGCCCCCATCAATGAAGCTATGCCCACTTTGATTAAATCCGCCCCGACACTTCCGGTTAATTCATACCACGCTGATCGATCTGTCAAATAGCATTCATATACGCTGAGCGGCACAGTGAGACCAATGGTGATGATACCCCCTTTGGTGGCCATTTTTGTTATGCCCATTGCCCCGATGGCCATATTGATGATTTTGGCGTTTCTGCTCGAGTAGAGAGTCCCTGTAAAAATTTGTCTCATGCCGGGATAGCCGGAAAAGGCGATATATTGGCGCCCCTTGATCACCTTGGGGATGGCTTTGCCATGGATGCCGAGGTCCTTGGCCACGCGCGCAAGGGTGATGGCGTCAAAAAAGGGCGATACGTAGGGCGAAAAACATTTTTTGGTCAACGTGATCGCCTCAAGCCGGTCCATTGAATTCAAGGATTCCAGCTCCAATAGGGATATCTTTTTCAACATGCCGTGGCCGTGGCAGGAATTTGTCGAGTATTCAGGGGCGGGGGTAATACCGGTGATGGTTTGGTCGGCCTTGTTTCTGATGGAGACGTTGCAGGGAATTAATTCGTTCGTGTCGCAGTTCGGCCGAGAACATCGAAGCTTTGTAGGCACTGCGCACATGTTCTTGCTGCGTTTGGTTGAACTTTTCTTCTTAAAAAGCCAGGCCGCCAGCAATTCTTCAGTTTCGGTGATAAATATTTGCCTCTGGTTGTTTTTAAGGCTTGTTCGCAGATCCTGTTCGCTGTTCATAGTCCTCTCCTTTTTCTACGGTCATGTAGGTTGCCGAGGCACGCTCATTAAAAAAGATGGGCATGAATAAAGAAGATATAGAAGAACACATTCATTAGCCTTAGAACATCATTAGAATAATGAGTAGATGGATCGATCTGAGAGTTCCATGTTTAGCACAATTGAACTGCTCAGGGTTCATGCGCATATTCAAAGGCCAGCCTCAGCCCATCAGGCTGGCTTAATTGTGGTACAAGTTGTGTGTAACGATTATTTGATTTCGTGTTAGAACGAAAGAGATGCCCGATTTGCTTTTTGGGCACTCAAACACATGCTGTTAAGGTATTGATGATGCGTACATGCTACAAAACATATGGTACAGCTCTTGTCAAACAAAATAAGATTGTACCCTATGGTTGCAAAAGTCTTTCTTTTTTATGCAACCATAGGGTCTATTTCCGGGGTTTAGCCCGGGCCGTAGGCTGGGCGGTCAATGGGTCGTCGGGCCAATGGTGTTTGGGATAGCGCCCTTTGAGCTCTTTTTTTACTTCGTGGTAGCTGTGCTTCCAGAACCCGGACAGGTCCTGGGTCACCTGCACCGGGCGGCTGGCCGGAGATAGCAGGTGGAGCAACAGCGGCTGGCGGCCGCCGGCGATCACCGGTGTCCGGTCGAGGCCGAACAACTCCTGAAGGCGCACCGCCAGGACCGGTACCGTGGCCCCATAGTCGATGGGAATCCGCGATCCGCTGGGGACGGTGCAGTGGGTGGGGGCCAGGGCGTCGAGCTGCCGGTGTCCATCGTAGGGCAGCAGGCTCAACAGCGCCCCCCGAAGATCCACCCGGGACAAGTCGCGCAACCGGGTCATCCCCGATAGAAAAGGGGGAAGCCATTGGTCCAGGCGGGCGGCCAGGTTCTGATCCGACAGATCGGGCCACAGTTCGGCATCACCGATAATCCGGTGCAGAAAACAGACCCGCGCCTGCCAGTTGCGCAAGGATTTGGTCCAGGGCAGAACATCCATACCGCTTTTGTGAATGCCTCGGACCATGGCGGCGAGCACCTGCCGTTCATCGGGCCGGGCCAATGTTTTGGTGCGCAGTGCCAGGGCGCCAAACCGGAGTTCTTGCTGGGAACTTACCGATTGACGCCGGCCATCCCATTGAATGCTCTCCCGCCACTGCAATTGTTCGCTAAATTGCTCTTCCAACAGGGCCGCATCGTAGGCTGCCGCCCTGAAGATCCGGCCGTCGCGTCGCTGGCCGTCGGCTTCAACCGCTACAATGAAGTCTTGGGCCGCCATGGGATCGGTCTCATCCAGGCGCAGGCCCTGGCCGCTGCGGGTGAGGTAGCGCCCCCGTTCACCCGGTCGGCGTCGGGCGATGCGATCGGGATAGGCCCAGGCCAACACGCCTCCCAGGGGCAGGCAGGGCTCTTTTGGTTTGCGGTCTTTTCCCGCCAGCCGGTGTCGCAATCGGTCGGCCACCGCCACCATATAATCACAGGCGCTGTAATTCACTTTTGCTGCGGGGTGGGCAAAGGATCTTCGGTTGCGCCGGGCTTGAAGCAGGTCATAGCGTAGCTGGAGATCGACATCTCCTCGGCCGGATTCAAACCGCACGGGATCACGTTCGCTGAGCAGGGCCGCCAGATCGCATGCCATTTGGGTTTGGTTGCTGCGGCGGGCCATCAACAGCATATGGGCAAGTCGGGGGTGAACCGGCATGGTCGCCATCTGGCGTCCGTGGGGGGTGATTTTATTTTTGGGGTCCAGGGCTTCCAATGTTTGCAGCAGTTCACAGGCGGCTGCATAGGCGCCTGCCGGCGGCGGGTCCAGCCATTTGAGATCTTCGGGGCGGGCCACGCCCCAACCGGCCAGTTCAAGGGCGAGGGCGCAAAGGTCGGCCTCCATGATCTCCGGGCGACGGTCGGCGGCCAGGGTCGCATGCATGGCTTGGGACCATAGCCGCAGGCAGATTCCCGGCCCCAAGCGGCCGGCACGGCCTCTGCGCTGGTCGGCCGAAGCCCTGGAGACCGGCAGGGTGACCAGCCGGGACATGCCGCTGCCCGGATCAAAGCGGGGAACCCGCTGGAGTCCGCAGTCCACCACCACCCGGATTCCTTCGATGGTCAGGCTGGTTTCCGCAATGGCGGTTGCCAGAACGATTTTTCGATATCCTTGGGGAGCGGGCAATATGGCGCGATCCTGGGCTTTGGAGCTGAGGCTGCCCAATAGCGGCATGACCCGCCAATGCGCTTCCAGCCCGCTTCGCTCCAACCGTGCGGCCACCTGTCGAATTTCAGCGGCGCCCGGTAGAAATACCAGGATGCTGCCGCTCTCTTGCTCCGCAGCAGAGCGTATCGCGCGTGTCACCGCCGCCATGTCACCGGTGGGGGTGTGGGTGCCGACATAACGGGTTTCAATGGGGAAGGTGCGCCCTTGGGCGTCAATAACGGGTGCCTTGCCCAGCATGTCGGCCACCGGCCCGGTCTCCATGGTGGCCGACATGACCAGCAGTTTGAGGTCCGTGTTGAGTACGCCCTGGATATCGAGGCACAGAGCCATGCCCAGGTCGGCATCCAGACTGCGTTCGTGAAACTCGTCAAAAATAACCAGCCCCACCCTGTTCAAAGAGGGATCGTTTTGCAGCATTGTCGTGAGTACCCCTTCGGTGATCACTTCGATGCGGGTCTCCGGGCCGACCTGGGTCTCCATGCGCACGCGGTAGCCCACTGTCCGGCCGACCTTCTCCCCGAGCAGTCGGGACATCCGATTGGCGGCCGCCCGGGCGGCCATTCGCCGGGGGGCCAGCACCAATATGGTGCGTTTTTGCAGCCAGTCGGCGTCGCGCAGATAGAGGGGAACCAGGGTGGTCTTGCCCGCCCCGGGGGGAGCGCGCAGCACGGCGCCGGGATGGCTGGCCAGGGTCTGCCCCAAATCATCGAGGACTTCGGTGATGGGCAGATCCGCCGTTGCGATGGCAGGTTCACTTTTGATGATCTCTTCCCCCTTGTTGCCCATGACAATAGGTTTTAGACTGCGTTATCGGTCGTCGTAGTGCAATGAGAACCTTCTGCTTCTATCTTTGCCAAAAACGTTATCTTAAGGCCTAGTACAAATATCGGTATTTCGGATCGAGTTCAAGGGTTGCGGTCCGCTTTGCGCTACACGGTCCCGACCCAATGATTGAGCTGGCAATGCATAAGACGATTGACTCCGATGCCGCTTGCTGGCATACTGCGGCGGATGTGACCCCCACAGTTGCATAAAAAAGATGGCAAATTGGAGCCCTAAAGACTTTTGCAGCAATGGGGCGACCTCAAACACCCACAAATTTTCACATGAGCGTTCATGCTTAAAACCATGCAAATTACGTGTCCCAAATGTAAAATCCAATTTGATGCCGACGGTGATTTGGGTTCCGACGGCAGCCTCAGGACGCAGTGCGCTCACTGTAGCGCGGCGTTCACGGTGCATATATCCACGGAAATTCCCGTACCGGACGATTCCCCGGAGCCTTTGCCGTTCCCGCCGGATGAGTTCATGGCGCAGAGGGACGGAGCGCTACCCTCCGGGCCTGTGGATGATCCAGGATCGATGAGCCCCGGTGAGATATTGAAAAAGTTCTTCGGCTACGCTGATTTTCGGCCCATGCAGCTGGATATCATCGAGGCCGTCGCGGATGGAAAAGATGCGTTTGTTTTGATGCCCACCGGCAGCGGCAAATCGATCTGCTATCAGATACCCGCCATGATGCGCCAAGGCGTGGGGGTGGTGATCTCTCCGCTGATTGCCTTGATGCAGGACCAGGTAGAGGCCCTTCGTCAGAACGGCGTGCGGGCGGCTTTTCTCAACTCCACCCTTTCCGGCCAAGAGGCGCGGCAGGTTGAGATGAGGGTCAGCAGCGGCGATATCGATTTGCTCTACGTGGCGCCGGAGCGGTTGGCCACCGAGCGCTGCCGAAATTTTTTACAGCGCCTGCAGCCGGCCTTGTTCGCCATTGACGAGGCCCACTGCGTCTCCCAGTGGGGCCATGACTTCCGGCCGGAGTATCTCGGCATACCCAACATCACCCGGCAGTTCGAAGGGGTCCCCAAGGTGGCATTGACCGCCACGGCCGATCCCCAAACCCGTGAATCCATTCTGGCCAACCTTGATCTGGGCGATGCCCTCTGCTTTGTCTCCAGTTTTGACCGGCCCAATATTCGCTACCGGGTGGAGCTGAAAAACAACGACAAACGACAGTTGCTGGCCTTTTTGCAGCGTGAATATCCCGGGGCGGCAGGCATTGTCTATGTGCGCACCCGCAAACGGGCCGACGCCATCGCCCAATGGCTCAGAGACAGGGGCACAGAGGCGCTGCCCTACCATGCCGGGTTGGATCAATCCACCCGTTTTGCCCACCAGCGGCGGTTCTTGCAGGAGGAGGCCATCGTCATGGTGGCCACCATCGCTTTTGGCATGGGGATCGACAAACCGGATGTGCGTTTTGTGGCCCATCTGGATCTGCCCGCCAGCGTAGAGGCGTATTACCAGGAGACCGGCCGCGCCGGCCGGGACGGACTGCCCGCCGATGCCTGGATGATTTACTCCCTTTCCGATGTGGTGGCCATGCGCAAGATGTTGGAGCTCTCAGAAGGGGACGACGAATTTAAGCATATTCAACTCAAGAAACTGGAAGCGCTGCTGGGATATGCCGAGACCGTTGAATGCCGGCGCCAGGTGCTGCTGGATTACTTTGGCGAGCGGGGCAGTGCGGTCTGCGGCAATTGCGACACATGTCAACAGCAGGTGGAGACCTGGGACGGCACCATTGCCGCCCAAATGGCGCTCTCATGTGTCTACCGCACGGGCCAGCGGTTCGGCGCGGTCTATTTGACGGACGTGCTGCTGGGGCGCAGCAACGAGCGCATGCAGCGCTTTGGCCACGATAAAATCAAAACTTTCGGTGTGGGGCGAGAATACTCCAGTCAGCAATGGCGCTCGGTTTTCAGGCAGCTGACCGCATCCGGCCTGTTGTCGGTGAATATGGCCCAGATATCGGGTTTTCGCCTGACAGACAAAAGCTGGCCGGTGCTTAAAGGGGAGCGGACCCTCTATTTGCGCAAAGACCCTGAGCCGATCAAGGCGGTAAAGCAGACTTCACCCAAGAAGAAAAAAAGAACAGCCGCAAGCGAGCTGTCGGAAGCGGACCTGCCCCTGTGGGAGAAACTGCGGGCTCTGCGTCTGAGTATATCCAAAGAGCTCGATATTCCGCCCTTTGTGGTCTTTCATGACAGCACCCTGGCCGAGATGGTGGAAGAAAAACCCACCACCCGGGAGGCTTTGCTGCAAATCACGGGAGTGGGGGAGCAAAAGGCGGATAAATATGGGGAGCAGTTTCTGGAAGCGTTAAGATCATCGTAAGGATAATATGGGAAAAAAGAAGAAATACTATGCCGTGGCAGTGGGCAGAGCGACGGGGATATTTACCCGATGGTTCGGAGACGGGGGTGCAGAGGCTCTGGTGCGTGGTTATACCGGCGCGGTATACAAAGGCTTCCCGACCATCGAAGAGGCCCGCGCGTTTATGCAGGCCAATGAAGGCCGTACAAGAAAACCGTCAGGGGCGGTCAAAAGATCATCTTCCGCCCGGGCCAAACCCCGCACCGCTTCGAAAGAGCCTCTATCGGTGAAAAAAGGTCAGATCGTTATCTACACCGACGGCGGGGCCTTGAGCAACCCGGGACCAGGCGGGTACGGCGCCGTCATCGTCACCAACGGAAAAACCAAAGAGCTCTCAAAAGGTTTTCGACGGACCACCAACAATCGAATGGAGTTGCTGGCCTGCATCGCCGGGTTGGACGCCATCAAAAAGTCCAGCTCCATTGTTTTGTACAGCGACTCCAAATATGTGGTCAACGGCATCACCAAAGGGTGGGCCAAAAAATGGAAAGCCAATGGATGGGTTAAATCCAACAAAGAGCCGGCTCTCAATCCCGACTTGTGGGATCAACTGCTGAAGCTGTGCAGCAAGCACGATGTGACCTTCCAATGGGTCAAAGGCCACGCCGGCATCGCCGGCAACGAGCGCTGCGACGAGCTGGCCACCAAGGCCGCATCCGGTCGGAACCTGGCCGTCGATAAGGTGTATGAAAAGGGTTGATTTTTCACCTTTTCAGCGATTCGGGGTGGTCGTTGATAAAGCGGTACAGCGTCGCTCGCCCCACCCCCAGCTCTCGGGCGGCGCGGGCTTTATTGCCGCCGGTTTTCTTCAGGGCCTTTTGTACGACGCGGGAATCGAGCTTTTTACCGGGACCCCTCCGGCTGGATGGGGTGTGGAGTTGTTTGAGCTCAATGGGAAGGTCGTCTACGGTGATCCTGTCGTTGTTGCACTTGACGATTGAAAACTGAACTGCATTTTGGAGTTCACGAACATTACCCGGCCAGCTATAGTCCATCATGACCGACAAGGCCGACGCCGTAAGCCGTGGCGGCTGATGTTCGCTTCGTTGGGCGACCTTTTCGAGGAAATGGTTGGCCAGCAACGGGATGTCGTTTTTCCGATCCCGCAGCGGCGGGATGTGTATGGGGATGACATTCAAACGGTAGAAGAGATCTTCGCGAAAGTTATTGCGCTGCACCTCTTTTTTCAGCTCTTTATTGGTGGCGCTGATCACACGTACGTTAACGTCGGTGGTTTTTTCGCCGCCCACTTTTTCAAAGGTGCCTTCCTGTAAAAATCGCAGGAGCTTGACCTGCAATGGTTTGGTCAATTCCGCCACTTCGTCGAGAAAGACGGTACCGCCGTCGGCCAGTTCGAATCGTCCTTTTTTGTCCCGTATGGCGCCTGAAAAAGCGCCTTTGACATGGCCGAAGAGCTCGCTTTCGATCAGCCCATCGGGCAGTGCACCGCAGTTGATCGGTACAAATGGCGCACCGCCCCGGCGGCTTTCATTGTGGATGGCGTTGGCCACCAGCTCTTTGCCGGTACCGGTTTCACCGAAAAGGTGAACCGGAAAATCGTATTGCGCCACATCGGTGATTTGCTGATAGACACCCTGCATTTTGGTGTCGCCACCGATGATATTGGAAAAATGGGTGATCTCACCGCTGCGCTGCTTCAGCTCCATCAATTCGGTCATGTCGAGGAAAGAGGCCACCAACCCCACACAATCGCCGTTCTCATCGCGAACCGTGGTGGCAGTGAATTCGACCCTGCGTCGCTCACCGTTTTTGGTGGAAAGGGTCAGCGGGTACTCCAACCGCTCTTCACAGATGGGGCCGCCATCGCAAAATGAGCAGCGCTGCCCGCAAAAAGCCTCTCCAAAGATCTCGTGGCAGTCACGTCCCAGCACTTCCTGGCGCGAATATCCGGTCACACGCTCGGCTTCGGCATTGAAAAAGTAAATGCGCCGCTGCATGTCGTGGGCGATAATGCCCTCTTTTATGGTGTCCAATACGCGAATGAGATTTTCGCGGCTGGCAATTGTGTCAACTAGGGGGCGTTCACTCATGATGTTGTTGTAACCGTTTCATATTCCGGGATAAATCATGGCGTAAAATATAATAGACCATCGGATATGTCAAACCCTGCATACCTATAGATGGTATGGCAGCGGCTCTCCCAACCAGATACCTTCAAGGCTCATTTTTACATCATAGGCAAGAATTTCGACACCTTTTTTCAACACCTGCCGTAATATGCGGCCGTAATCCGGGTCGATGTCGTCCGCAGGGCTGAAGTGGGTCGCATCGGTGCGTTGGATCAAAAAGAAAATGATCGCCCGTGCGCCGGTGGCTTTGAGTTTGGCCAGCTCCTGCAAATGTTTTTGGCCGCGGGTGGTGGGGGCATCCGGGAATTTGGCACAACCGTTTTCGACCAGGGTGCAGTTTTTAATTTCAACATAACAGTCCGGCATCTCCGGTCCGGTAAGTTTCAGGTCCAGGCGCGAATGTTTGTTAACTTTAACCTCTCTAAAAACATTTGTGTATCGGCTGAGTTTGGGAACCGCCCCATTTTCCAGGGCCCTGGCCACCAACCGGTTGGGAACCAGGGTATTGACGCCCACCCATGACGAGGGCATTTCAATGATTTCCCAAGTGTATTTGAGTTTACGTTTGGGATTGTCATGAAACGAAAGATAGACCGGCTGACCCGGTTGGTTACAGCCGGTCATCCGGCCGGAATTCGAGCAGTGGGCGGTGACGGTCTCCCCCCCGTCCAATACCACATCCGCTAAAAATCTTTTATATCTTTTGATCAAGCGGCCGCGGGTCAGTTGCGGCCATGCAAGGCCTTGATTCTCAGGGGGGCTATTTGCGCCCATCGCATGGCTCCTGTGTCAGGTTTGGCAGAGTTAGGGCGCTACTATCCTCCAGCGCACTGTTGGTTTAGTGCTAAAAAGGGGGGAGGAATAATAAATGCCGCCTGATACCATCCAGGCGGCCTATCCGTAAAGGGAAAAATATTTAGGCGGGCTTGGGTGCCAGTTTGAGGATCCCTTTGGCGCGTTCGATCAATTGGTCGCCTTTAAACGGTTTGACCATATAGTCGCGAACACCCATTTTGACAATCTTCATCACATTCTCTTTGCCCGATTCGGCTGTCAGCATGATGACCGGAATCTCTTTGAGCTCTCTTTCGGCTTTGAGTTTTTCGAGCATCTCGATCCCGGTCATCACCGGCATGGTGATGTCCAGGATGATCAGGTCCGGTTTCTCTTTATTGGCAATGGCCAGGCCCTCTACACCGTTTTCACCCTCGAACATTTCGCAGTTGAACGGGGTAAAAGCTTTTTTTACAATCATACGTATGGTTTTGCTGTCATCAACGGTTAGAATTTTGTAGGCCATAGGGTCCCTCCGATTATATCCGGACAAAAAGTCAGTATTTGCAGCATATTATCGATGTGCTGAAATCCCAGGTCATTTGAGATCACTCTATTTAACGACCTTTTTGGCAATTTCTTTAATTTTTTTCTGACAATGGCCCTTAAAAAATCAGATGGGCATGGATTCTTGGGCCAGCTTTATAATCTCCTCCCGTGAATAGAGACGGCCTCGGCCGATACCCGGGCACTCGCGTTTAATTTGCTGCCAGCGGTGTTGAGATCTTAGATTACTGAACCAGAACGGAAAGGTGCGGCATTGCAGGGGGCGGATGGCGTAGATGGCACAGCCTTCGTCAAAAAAGAGGCAGCGCCCTTGTTCATCCTCTTTAATACTATAACTGTCCTTGTAGGGATAGAGGTATTGGGCGGTGAAGGCATCCACCGACCGATTCAACGATGCGGCGATGATCTCGATTTCTGCGCCAGTCACATAGATGGTGCCGGGTTCACCCACACAACATGCGCCACACTTTGTGCAAGTAAACCGAAGACCCTGGTCAAAAAAATAAGATCTTTTTTCCAAGCTATCAAATGCAATCACCTTCATGGCATCTTTTTAGCAGACCCCACTTTGCTATTCAACTGTCAGAGTTGGTTTACACCGTTTCAAAAAATAGGTATTATCTTCTAAATTCGCCCTGTTTTTATGCCACCATGGGGTTTAATCATCGCCAAACCCGGGAGATGCTATGCCAGACGCCTATATCTGCACCTGTCCTCACTGCGGTACCAAGAATCGTATCGATAACAGCAACATGGAACTGACGGCCAAATGCGGCCGGTGTCATGAATCTTTTTCGCCCCAGGGTTGCAACAAAGAGGCGGATCCGGTGTTGACGCTTCGGTGTGGTGCATGCCGGACCAAAAACCGGGTGCCGGTCTCCAAGCTGAATGCCGGGGGAAAATGTGGCCGCTGCGGCGCTGTGCTGGACTCGAAAGATCTCTTTTCAGGCAGGAGCGTTATGGTCACAGATGCCGATTTTCAAAAATCCGTCCTAAATTCTCCTTTGCCGGTATTGCTATATGCGTGGGCCCCTTGGTGCAGTGTTTGCAGCAGCACAGGGCCCCAGGTAGAGCAGATGGCTGCTGAAACAAAGGGAAAAATACGCATTGCCAAGGTCAATATCGAATCCAATCCGACGATTGCCTCACGATACAGTATTCTAAGTGTGCCATCCTTTTTTATTTTCGATGCGGGAAAGCTTGTGGAACACCTGCAAGGTGCGGTGCCGAAGCATGACCTCATGATGAAGATGGCTAGATTCATCTAGACTTTTCAAATTCTAAAGTCCTCTCCTTTCCTGGCGATATATCTTTTGATGCCGAATCCAAAGGCACACCGTTAGAAAGATGAAACCGCGATTGTGTATTGTTGGTGGTGCGTCATCATATTGTGAGCGCCGTTTTAATCCTTTTAAATAATGAATGATGGCGACATTATCGATAAGTGAAAAAACACTTTTATGAAACAAGCTGTCCACCATGCCGACGCGAATGAAGCCCGGGGTGCTCATCGGGACCATCGATCCACCATTTTGGGGTTCGTAAAGCGTATCCATCAGCTTGAGACTGAAATGGCCAATGCCGAAAAGGCACAAAAGGCCCTCAGAGAGAGTGAAGAGCGTTTTCGACTAATCTCCGAGACCATCCATTTTGGGGTCTATGAAATAGATGAGAAGGGGAGTTGCTTATATACGAACACACGTTACCAAGAGATTTTCGGTATCAGCCTTGTGGAGAGCCTGACGACCCAGTGGCTGGATTTCGTTGCTGATGAGGACCGGGATTGGGTTCTTGAAAAGTGGAACACTTCCGTGGCGGAGATGGATGAATTCTCGGTGGATTGTCGCATCCGCACCCGTCTTGGTGAGCAGTGCTGGGTGCATGTGCACTTTTCGCCGGTTTTTTCAGATATGGGTGCCCGTTACACCGGCACCATTGAAGATATCAGCAGCCGTAAACAAAACGAACAAGAGCTAAAGATCGCCAAGGATGACGCAGAGATGGCGAGCAGGGCCAAGAGCCAGTTTCTGGCCAACATGAGCCATGAAATCCGAACGCCAATGAATGGCGTGATCGGTTTCACCGACCTGTTGACCGAAACGCAACTGGACAGCACCCAGAAAGATTACACCCACACCATTAAGCGCTCGGGTGAGGCGCTGCTCTCATTGATTAACGATATCCTCGATTTTTCCAAAATCGAGTCCGGTGAATTGGAGTTCGAGTGCATCGAGTTCGATCCCGAACTGCTGGCCTTTGATGTCTGCGAACTGGTTCGTCCCAAAATCGGGGACAATTCCGTGGAGTTATTATGCAGCATTGCTGATGATGTCCCCACCTTGGTTAAAGGCGATCCTTTGCGATTTCGGCAAGTGATCACCAACTTGTTGGGCAACGCTCCGAAATTTACTAAGGAGGGTGAAATCTGCCTCTGCCTGGAGGTTGCGGAGGAGACCGACACCAAGGTTAAACTCCACGCTAAAATCAGTGATACAGGTATCGGTATCGCCCAGGATAAGGTGGGGACCATTTTTGAGCCTTTCCAACAAGCAGATGGATCCACCACGCGAAAATACGGCGGTACCGGACTGGGCTTGTCTATTTGCAAACAACTGTCTAATCTGATGGGGGGGGATGCCTGGGCTGAGAGTGAGGAGGGCAAGGGCAGTACCTTTCATTTTACAGCGTGGCAGGAGAAGGTGGAAGTTCAGCCCCCGCCGCGGGTTGAGCTTGGCGCTTTGAGTGGCAAACGGGTGCTGGTCATCGATGATCATGAGGGCAACCGAAGGATTTTAACGCAATTTTTAAAGGCGGCCCAAATGGACGTCGAGTCTCTGGACGGCGGCCGAAAGGTGGTTGATCTCCTGAAAACAGCCGAATCAGATAACAATTGTTTTGACGTCTGTCTGATAGATCTCAATATGCCGGAGATGGATGGGTATACTGTGGCTGAGCAGGTGTGCAAGGCGTTCGAAAAGCCGCCGTTGCTTTTGGTGCTTTCATCGGCTTTGGAACGTGATGCTAAAAAATGCGAGAGTGCCGGTTTTGACGGGTTCCTGTCCAAACCGGTCAGGCGTCGGCGCTTGCTTCAAATGATTGCCCGTCTGCTGGGAGAAGGTCCCGGCGAACAGCAAGAGCAAGGCAAAAAACGCAAGATGCACACCCAATACTCTGTACGGGAAGCGATGAAACACTCGGTTCGCATTTTGCTGGCGGAAGATAATCCGGTCAATCAGAAATTGGCCGTCATGATGTTGGGAAAAGCCGGCTATACCGTCGATGTGGCCGGAAACGGAAAAGAGGCGGTGGCCATGTTTACCAAAAATAACAAGGACTATGATTTGATATTTATGGATGTGCAGATGCCGGAGATGGATGGTAAGGCCGCCACCCAAGCTTTGCGCCGGTTGGGATTCAATGATATCCCTATCGTGGCCATGACCGCCCATGCCATGAAAGGGGACCGGGAGATGTGCCTTGAAGCGGGCATGAATGACTATATTACCAAACCCATCAAGCGGGAGATGGTTTTCGACATTATTAAAAGGTTTGTTTTTAAAAAGGAGACACCATGAATTTTAAAGAACTTGCTGAAAACCTTGGATTAGAGGTCGATGAATACCGGGAATTGATCGAGCTGTTCGTTGATACCGGGGCTTCTGATTTTCAAAAAATCGCAGATGGTCTGTCCGCCAGCGATTCAGAACTCGTCATGCGAAGCGCCCATACCATTAAAGGCGCCGCCGGCAATCTAGGGCTGATGGATGTGAGTGAAACAGCCGGTATCATAGAGGAAAACGCCAGCAAAAATAGACTGAACGATTTAAGCACCACCGTAAACGTACTGAAAACGCAATTTGAAGCTATCGAAGCTTTCGTCAACAATTAAGTTTCCGGTGTCGCCAAGTGTCCGCAGCGTCACAACAAGGCTTCACCCTTGGTCGCCCGGGTTCTGTGGCCCTTTGGCCATGCCATAATTGCGATAATATCCACAACCATGGCTTTGCTGGTCAACCAAGGCCGATTCTGCTATGTTGCCGGCTATGACCGATCAGACCCAACCGATGGCATTGAGCCGGTGGATCCGCAATGAATTGAAAAGCGGCATTGTCCTCACCGACGACGTTCTCCACTATTTAGAGGCTACCTTTGGGAGCCGTGATCTCTCTTCCATCTTGGCAGATGCCGACGCCTGTGAAATTGATTCAATGATGGAGTTGCTCTTTTACCCGGACCTGGAGCTGCAGGAGCGGTACGAGGCCCAATGGGGAAAAACGATTTTTACCGAGCAGGATCGGGACAGGATCATTGAAATGCTGTCCGGCACTCCGGAGGTTGCCGAGATTATCCTGCCCGATTCCGGCGCCAAAATTTCCATACCGGTTCCCGGGCATGCATCCCGGACATTTGTTCAACGACTGAACATCTGTTGGCGCCCTCCCGCCCGGCTATCCCAACTCCTGAACCAAAAATCTTTTGATGAGATCAGCACAAAGACACGCGTCTTGCTGCGCAACGCCACAATAGCGTGGCACAAAAATCAAGCGGCGCTGATATCTCTCTTTTTAGCTAAAATGCCAGCCGCTTCGCAGAGCTTTGCGTCCGACCTCGGCTTTTTGATCTCAATACTTTCGGAATTGGCCGTCGACGGTGATGCCTATTCGTTTCTAATCGGTAAAAAATTATTTTTTTTCAAATCGTTGTGTAGTGCTGAGGTGTATGATCGCAAGCGTCTCACCAGCAATATGGAAATTCTGATGATGTCGGGCAATCGGTCGGCCCACGGCAGTATTGATCAATGGCGTCAAAACATGCGTAACATCGATCGTATCTGCCAAACTCTATTCGGCCGGACCCAATTTTTCCAACAACCGGAAATTCGGTGCATCGACCTTCAGGACGGTAAAGACCTGAACGGGGTGACGGGCGTGCTCTACTAGTCGCTTATGTATCGTTCGGGTAAATCCTTGAGCTTCTCCATCATATTTTATAGTCTTGCTATCGTAGAGTGATCGAATTATAGTAACCGGTCCGGTAGCTGACAGGCCGGGTGTTAATGACCCCAGAGGAGATCTGAATGCCATGAGGCGTTTGCGTTGGATCATATGTTTGATGATGTTGGCCATGGCCCTGGGCACGGGAGTGTTGTCCGCATCTGCCGATACGAGTGATGCGGGTCTCGAAAAAATCCTGAAAGGAATTGAGGCCCGCTATGCCGGTAACGGTTTCAGTGCTGTTTTTTTTCAGGAGTCCATGCTCAAAGCCATGCAGATCAGTGATACGGCCGAGGGCCGGCTGACCGTAAAAAAGCCGGGTAAGATGCGATGGGAATATACACTGCCCGATCCCCAAACCATCATTACGGATGGGAAATCGATGTGGATCCACCGACCGGTGGACAACCAGGTGATGGTGGGCAGGGCACCGGAATTTTTCGGCGATGGAAAGGGAGCCGGGTTTTTATCGGATATCCGGCAGATTCGAAAAAGCTTTCGGATCACAAGGAAACCAGAAGAAAATGCGGATTATCTGCTGTTGCAACTGATTCCCAAGAAACCGGCGCCGGAAATCGCTGAGATCATTCTGTCGGTGGGCAAGGAGACGTTTCAGGTGGATCAGGTGGTGACATACAATGCCTATGGCGATGAAACCAAAATAACGCTCAGCGATTACCAGTTTGGACTTGAGCCTTTGGATAAATTATTTGATTTTGAAATTCCTAAGGGTGCTGATGTGGTAGAGATCGACCAATGAGAGCATATGCATATGGAGATGGATAGGATGGAAACGAAGATCAAAGAGTTGGCCAGGAAACGAGGGGCCATTATTTTAGCCCATAACTACCAGCCACCCGAAATTCAGGATTTGGCCGATCTGTGCGGCGACTCTCTGGAGCTTAGCCGTAAAGCCGCTGAAACCGATGCCCAGGTCATTGTCTTTTGCGGTGTCCATTTCATGGCCGAAACCGCATCCATCCTTTCCCCGGACAAGAAGGTGCTGCTGCCGCGCATGGATGCGGGCTGCCTTATGGCGGACATGATCACTGCCGAGGAGCTTCAAATCAAGCTCGACAACCTGCCGCCCATGCCGGTGGTGACCTATGTGAATTCCACCGCAGACGTCAAGGCGCTCTCTACGGTTTGCTGCACTTCGGCCAATGTTGTCCAGGTTGTCAACAGCCTCGAAGAAGATGAGATGCTGCTGACACCGGATCGTAATCTGGCCATGTATGCCGCCTCAAAGACCGGCAAGAAGATCCATATCTGGCAGGGGTATTGCCCCACCCATGAATGGTTGACGGTTGCGGATGTGGAAGCGGCCCAAGCCGCCCATCCCAATGCGGTGTTTCTGGCCCATCCCGAGTGTCGGCCCGAAATTGTCCGGATGGCCGATGTGGTGGCCAGCACCTCCGGCATGCTGCGTCATGTGGCCCAGGCCAAAGAAGAAGAATTTATCATCGGTACGGAGATCGGGATTCTGCATCCCATGCAAAAGGCCGCACCCGGTAAAAAACTCTATCCGGCATCAAAAAAGATGACCTGTAAGAACATGAAAAAGATCAGCATGGAAGATGTTCTGAGGAGTCTGGAAGAGCTTTCCGGAGAGGTCAAGGTCCCCGAAGAGATCCGCATTCCCGCACTGAGCGCGGTGCAGGCCATGATCGACCTCAAGATTTAGTGTCGTCAAAGCGTTTCATAAGCAATCTCATGGGATATATCGATGGCGTCGATGACGCTTTGGGCCGCCGGGCAATGGGGCAGGTACACCTCAAATGCCGCTTCGGCCTCATTTAGCCTATCGGCCGCAACTTTAAGGGTGTAGCGCACCTTGATGCGCACGATTTTCAGGACGCCGTCGACCGCTTCGATGTCACCGGAAACATCGGCTTGGAAACGATCTTCGGGTGTGGGAATACGGCTTTTCGCCAGCATCGCGGCGAATGTGCCCATCATTCAACCGCCCACTGCACCGACGATATGGTCCAGGGTCGCGGCATGCTCTTGTTCCGGATCGATTTTATAAAACCCCTTGATGCCGCCGTGAACGCCATAAAAGACAGGTTCGTCAAATCCTTTGATCACCGCTTTTCGCGTGGGGCCTTTGACACGGGTGATACGAATTTCCGATTGGTGAATGATCTCTGCCATGGGGATCTCCTTTCTATAAAATACTATAATACAGATAATCTATGAAAATTCGATCGATCTGTCCACACCATCTTTGATC